>JAAYCI010000023.1 GCA_012729855.1 Oscillospiraceae bacterium | reverse complement strand
TGAAGTAGTCAAGAGAAAGTAGACAGCAAAAAGAGAGTGAGTCAGAAGCCCTGTTCAGTTTTGTACTGGATAGGGCTTTTGTAATGGAGCGCATGTGCGGGTCTGCGATAGTTATAGTAATGGACAAAATCACTAAGGAAGTCGTTTAGGTCAGAATACTGTTCCGCGTCAAAATCGAGACGTATTTCTTGTTTGAGCCAACCATTGAGGGATTCGATGATGGGATTGTCGGTAGGTGTTGCTGCCCGCGACATGGAACGGAGTATGGTATACTTTTCGTGAGCTTTGGCGAAAGCTCTGGATGAATAGACGGCCCCCTGGTCTGTGTGAAGGATTGTGGGCATCTGTTCATCCGTTTTTTGTTTCAGGTCATCCAGGCACTGGTAGTAGGGCTTGGGGTCGCCCAGGCGGCGGCCCAGATGGCTTGCGATAATCTCGTTGTTGAAGGTGTCCAGCATATAGACCCATTCGTGCAGTTTGCCTTTGTGCTTCAGGCAGGTCATATCCGAGACGACCAGTTCCAGTGGCCGTTTCGCATTCCAGTTTCCGGCCACGGTATTGGGGAAGATGACGTGCTCGGCACCGGGCCTGCGGTATCTGTAGTGCCTTGTCTTGGAACGTATACCGGCCTGCTTGCAGCATTTGTGGGCCAAGTTGTCGCTGAACAGCCACCCTGTCTCATTGCGGATGACCACTGCCAGCCGATGGTAGCCATAGGATGGAAACTTGCCGTGCCATTGCCGCAACAGTTCGGTGAGTTGTTGCCGGTTCTGTTCATATCGGTTGGCTTTCCCTTGCCGTCCGCGCCACTTGTAGTAGCCGGAGCGGTTGACCCCCATGAGTGAGCACAGAAACTGGACAGGGTAATCCTTCTTCAGTTCTTCGATGATTTGATACTCACACCGCTTAAAGTAACGAACACCTTGCCCGTACCACTCCCTTCTGCTGTGTATCCGTTTTTTAGCCGAGCTATCTCTACGTGCTGCTTGGCGACTGTCAGACGCAGCCGCTCCTCTTCGCTCAAATTCTTGCTGGTATGCAGCGCCGAAAAGTGGTTGCCGGTTTTCTTTCTGTTCTCAAGGCCATCTTCTCCCTGCTCTATATATTTCTGTATCCAACGGTGCAGCATCCCGCCCGAGATATTTTCTTCGCGTGCCAACATGTCCTTTCCAATTTGTTCTTCAAAATACCGTCTGACAATCCGTAACTTCTCTTCTTGCTCCCATCGCCGGTTCTTTCCACCCTTGGGGCGGCCTATTTGTGCCATCGTTTTCACCTCATTCTCTATTCTACATAGAAAAAAGTAGACATGCTCTTTTTACATGTCTACTTTGAGGTTACTACTTCACACCCCTGGGGGATGTTCCGGCCTTTTTATTGGCTGCCGCCGGCAGGGGCCGTGGTTCCCCAAAACACGCTGTGACTTTAACGCGTGTTTGGTATATAATTGGAATAACAGGAAAAAAACCAGACGCCGGCAGGCAGGGAGGGCAAGATGGAGCTTTTGAAGGTGGACAGCGTGGAGCAGGCGCTGGACAAACTGGCCGCCTGCATGGCCGGCTGGCCGCTGGAGGCCGGCCGCGTGCCGCTGGAGGCCGCGCAGGGTTTGCCGCTGGCGCAGGACGTGCATACCGAAGAAGATATCCCGGGTTTTGCGCGCAGCACGGTGGATGGCTATGCCGTGCTGGCAAAAGACACCGCTGCCGCCACGGACAGCATCCCGGTTTTTTTGAAGGTGGCGGGCAAGGTGGAGATGGGCCGGCTGGCCGGCATGACGCTGACGGCGGGCCAGTGCGCGGCCGTGCCCACCGGGGGCATGCTGCCCGCCGGCGCCGACGCCGTGGTGATGGTGGAATACACCGAGCCGTTCGGCGCAAGCGGCATGGCGCTGAGCCAGAGCGTGGCCCCCGGTGAAAACGTGGTGCAGCGGGGCGAGGACGCCGCCAAAGGGGCGCTGCTGCTGCCCCGGGGCAGGCGGATTGGCCCGGCGGAGACCGGCGCGCTGGCCGCCGCCGGGGTGGTGCGGGTGCCGGTGTACAAGCCGCTGCGGCTGGCGGTGCTCTCCACCGGGGACGAGCTGGTGCCGCCCGGGCAGGTGCCGGGGCCGGGGCAGGTGCGGGACATCAACACCCACGCACTGGTGGCGCTGGCACGCAAAAACGGTTTTGAGGTGGCGCACACCGCCGTGCTGCGGGACGACGAGGCCCTTTTGGAGGCCGAGCTGCGCCGCGCCGCCCATACCTGCGACATTGTGGCGGTGAGCGGCGGCAGCAGCCAGGGCGAGAAGGATGCCACCCGCGCGGTGATTGACCGGGTGGCCAGCCCGGGCGTGTTCACCCACGGGCTGGCGCTGAAGCCCGGCAAGCCGACAATATTGGGCGTGGACGATGCCAGCCGCACGCTGTTTGCCGGCCTGCCGGGCCACCCGGTAAGCGCCATGATGGTGTTCGAGCTATTGTTCTGCCGGCTGTGGCGGCGGCTGACCGGCACACCGGAGGCCCCGGCCATTCCGGCGGCGCTGGCCGCGAACGTGGCGGCCTCGCCCGGCAAGCTGACAAGCTGGCCGGTGCGGCTGGAGGCCGGCGACACCGGCTACCGGGCCCGGCCCATCTACGGCAAGTCGGGGCTGATTACCACGCTGGCGGGGGCGGACGGGTATTTCACCATTCCCCGCAACGCCGAGGGGCTGCCGGCAGGCAGCTTGGTGTGGGTGCAGCTTTTTTAACGTCTTTCAGGCGCCATTTGCGCCTGGTCCAGTACTCAGGCCTAAACGCCGTATAAATAACACACTAAAGGGTGAGGCAAGATGCAGGCGGTTACCGATAGCAGCATATTGGAACAATGCCAGGAAGCGTTACGGAAACGGCTTTTGGCTTTACTGCCGCAGCTATATAAAAAGGATTTCATCTTTCAGGGCAAGCAAAATAATGCAACAGACCGGCGACTGTTCAACAATGTGCCCGTTCATTACGCGCCCGATATCGGGCTTTGGTATGCATATAATGAACTTGACGCATACCATTGGAACCCTTTTGGGCTGGGCGACCCTGCCCTTGCAGCTCGCAATTTGAGCATTGGCTTGGAAATAAATATCCCCTACAAATATAACCGCAGAGTCAACGGCATATTTGTTGAGGATGCAAACGGTGACATATACCTTGCCCATCGCGGAAAACTTAGTGGCATAAAAAGGGCTTTTTTCTTTGACCACTATACCGGACAGAAAACGGCTGTGCATGACTGCGAAAGGCAATTTGTGGTGGCTCTTGTTACCCCTTTATACGATCCGGCTCTTGCCCGCAACATAAAAAGCTTTGCAAATTCTGTTGCCGGCATCAAACAACTGTATAAAATGGCTTGAAGAAAATTCGGAAAACAGGCACAAGGTAAGTAGGGAGGCACCCATGGCCAAACGCAACCTGTATTTGAGCAACACCCCGCCCGATGAGGCGCTGGGGCTTTACATGGCGGCGCTGGAGCCCCTTTTGGCCCGGGCCGCCGAGGAGATAGCCGTGCCGGACGCGCTGGACCGCGTGACCGCGCAGGCGGTGTTTGCGCGGCATAATTCGCCGCTGTATGACAGCGCCGCGATGGACGGCATTGCCGTGGTGAGCGCCGCCACCGCCGGCGCCGGCGAGACCACCCCGGTGCGCCTGCAGCACGAGCGCGACTTTGTGGTGGTGGACACCGGCGACCCGGTGATGCCGCCCTACGACGCCGTGGTGATGGCGGAGGATCTGGAGGAGCTGGCGGACGGCGGGGTGCGCATTCGCGCGGCGGCGGCCCCCTGGCAGCATGTGCGCCCCGTGGGGGAGGACATTGTGCAGGGGGAGATGATATTGCCCTCGGCCCACCGGGTGCGGCCCATTGACATTGGCGTGCTGCTGAGCGGCGGCATTACCCGGCTGTGGGCCGTAAAGCAGCCCCGGGTGGCCATACTGCCCACCGGCACCGAGCTGGTGGAGCCGGGCGCCGAGCCCAGGGAGGGGGACATCATCGAGTCGAACTCGCGGATGTTTGAGGCTTTGGTGCTGCAGGGCGGCGGGCGGCCCACCCGCTTTGCGCCGCTGCCCGACGACTACGACGCCCTGAAAGCCTGGGTGCAAAGGGCGGCGGCCCGCTACGACATGGTGCTGATAAACGCCGGCAGCAGCGCCGGCACCGAGGACTATACCGTGCATATTCTGCGCGAGCTGGGGCAGGTGGTGGTGCACGGGGTGGCCATCAAGCCGGGCAAGCCCGCCATTTTGGCGGTGGTGGGGAAAACGCCGGTTATCGGGCTGCCGGGCTACCCGGTGAGCGCCTTTTTGGCATACCAGAACTTTGCCGCGCCGGTGCTGGCGCGGCTGGCCCACCTGGTGCAGCCGCAGGCCGAGACGGTGCGGGCCGTTATCACACGGCGGCTGGTGTCGTCGCTGAAATACCGCGAGTATGTGCGGGTGAAGGTGGGCCGGGTGGGGCAGCGCCTGGTGGCGGCGCCCCTGGCCCGCGGGGCCGGCGCGGCCATGAGCCTGGTGCGGGCCGACGGCTTTTGCATCATAGAGCAGGACAGCGAGGGCGTGGAGGCCGGACAGACGGTGGACGTGGTGCTGAACCGCGACATAGCCGAGCTGGCCAACACGCTGGTGAGCATTGGCAGCCACGACTTGATTTTGGACCTGATAGCCGACATGCTGCCGGTGCAGTTCCCCGGCATGCACCTTTCCAGCACCCACGTGGGCAGCATGGGCGGGCTGCTGGCCCTGCAGCGGGGCGAGGCCCACATGGCGCCCACCCACCTGCTGGACGAGGCGACGGGCACCTATAACATTCCCATTTTGCGGCAACTGTTCCCCGATACGCCCATGGCGCTGATAAAAGGCGTGGGGCGCACCCAGGGCATTATGGTGCAGCCGGGCAACCCGCTGGGCATTACCGGCGTGCAGGATTTGCCGGGGGCGCGGTACATCAACCGGCAGCGGGGCGCCGGCACCCGGGTACTGCTGGACCACCTGCTGGCCGCAGCGGGCGTTGTGCCCGACAGCATAGCGGGGTACGACCGTGAGGCCGCCACCCACATGGCCGTGGCCGCGACGGTGGCGTCGGGCAGCGCCGACGCCGGCATGGGGGTACTCTCGGCCGCGCGGGCCATGGGGCTGGATTTCATTCCCGTGGGGGACGAGGCGTACGATTTTGCCCTGCCGGCGGCGTATTTGGAGCTGCCGTTTGTGCGGGCGTTTATGGCGGTGCTGAAAAGCGACGAGTTTTTGGGCCGGCTGCAAACGCTGGGCGGCTACACCAGTGCCCGGTGCGGGGAGGTTATTTTGCTAAAGGACACCTGAAAAGCCACTGCACAGGGAGGATAAGTGTATGCATAGCGACACAAAAAAGCCCGCCCGGATAGAGCGGATAAGCCTGCAGCAGAACAAGGGCGCAGTGCCCATACCGGTGGCTGAGGCCCCCTGTGTGGCCGGCCAGGGCCTGCGGGGCGACCGCCACTTTGGTACCGGAGACGGCACCCTGAGTTTTTTGGGGGTGGAAACGGAAGCCCTGCTGCCCGGCCTTGCGGCCGAGGGGCTGTGCGTGGCGCGGTTCAGCGCCAATGTGCTTACCCGCGGGCTGGACTACAAGCACCTGGCGGCGGGCACGCGTTTTTACGCCGGGGGCATTTTGTTTGAGGTAGCGCGTGCGGGCAAGCGGTGCTTTATGGAATGCCGGCACTTTGCCGCCCGCGGGCCCTGCGCGCTGGCCGGCGGCTGCGCCTTTGCCCGCCCGCTTTCCAGCGGGGTGCTGCACCGGGGCGATGCGGTTGTTTTGGTGTGACGCAGACCAAAAGCTGCGCGCGGGTCAGGCCATCACTCCATGTGGGTTACCAAATATACGGTATTAAATGATAGCGTGTTTTTTCGCAGTATTCTTTATAGCCGTCCAGCTCGTTCATCAGCACCTTTTCTTCGTCAAGCAAGCGAAGCACCACAAATATGCTGATAAAAAATGCAGGGATCAACCCCCAGAGAGAGTCTAACGATAACGGCATAAAAATAAGGATCAATATCGCACCGGCATACATCGGATGCCGCACCACAGAATAAACGCCGGTGGAAACAACTTTTTGCCCCTGGCTTACCCCAATGGTGGCGGAGGTATAGGAGTTGCTTTTAAAAACAAAAAACACCACCAGAAACCCTAGCAACACCAACGCGTTTGAAACACTCACCACAAAATCAGGAACACTCGACCACGAAAACCGATAATCGAGCCCGGGAATGATGAGCAGCCCCACAAAAAACACCACCCCCGATATGGATTGAAATAGCTTTTGCGCCTTCCTTGTTTCGTTGGCTTTCACCCTGCGTTCAATCAGTTGGGGGTCTTTAATAAGAAAATACACGGTAATGAACAGCGTTGAAATAAAAAATACCGCGTAAAACACCCACCCCTGCCAAAACACAAGTGTTCCCGCGGGTAAAAAAATGAAAAGCGCGAAAATGGCAAAGAATACGATGACCAGAAGCATGGTTTTAACGGCCAACTTAGCTTTATGCATGGTAAAGCCTCCGCTCATATGGATATGCCCGCCAGCTTTTATCTGAAAGTGTGAGATGCGCCTTAGCCCCTCGCCCCGCCGCAGGCGGGGCAGGCGGGGTTGCGTTTAACGGCCAGGTGCTCTATCTCGAAGCGGCGGCCGTCGATGAGCAGCAGCCGGCCCACCGGGGTGGGCAGGCCCAGCAGGTGCTGCAGCGCCAGCAAGGCCATCATGCTGCCCACCATGCCGGGCATGGCGCCTATCACCGCCGCCGGGCCCGTGCGGGGGGCCACCTGCCCGTGCAGGCACTCGTAGCAGGGGCCCTGCCCGGGCACAATCATCATCAGGCGGCCGTGGAAGGCCTCCACCGCGCCCTCCACGCAGGGCAGGCCCAGCGCCACCGCCGCGCGGGTGGCCAACAGGCGGGCGGCGGCGTTGTCCAGGCAGAACATGGCGGCATCGTGCCCCTGCAGCAGGCTTTGCGCGTTGGCGGCGGTGAGCATTTGGGCCAGGGGGGTTACGGCCACGTCGGGGTTCAGGCGGCGCACGGCAGCAGCCGAAAGCAGCGCCTTGGGCCGGCCGATGTCGGCGGCGGTGTACAGCACCTGGCGGTTCAGGTTGCTGGGGCTCACCACGTCGCCGTCTATGATGGTGAGCGCGCCCACGCCGGCCACGGCCAGGTATTGCAGCACCGGCGCGCCCAGGCCGCCGGCCCCCAGCACCGCCACGCGGGCCTTGGCCAGCTTTTGCTGGCCCTCGGGGCCTATTTGCGGCAGCAGCAGCTGGCGCTCGTACCGTTCGGGAATTTTGGCCATGGGGGCGGCCTCCTTTTATAATTCTGTATTGGCGGCGCTGTGCGAAATGCGCCACCGTGCCAAACCGGCCAACACCGGTTTGGCACGCCAAAAAGCACTTGTGCCGTAGTATGGCACCCTTATTTTAGCATATCCGCGGCGCTGTGGGCAGGGTATTTCACGCTTGTATTTCCAAAGGGGCAATGCTATAATGATTATACATCAGACATGGATGCTCCGAGTGGTGGTGCGCCAGAACGGCCGCCATTGCCAATGGGTTGCATGGGGAACGATGCCGCCTGCCGTGTTTGCAAAGGAGCCAGAGGGTTATTTCCTCTGGGCTTTTTTAATGTAAAAAGCCCTCCCGTGTACAAAAACGTACAAGAAGGAGAGTGAAGGAATGAACGGTTATATTGGCAAAATGTTGTTTGTGAACCTGAGCGACGGCACCCACGAGGTGCGCGAGCTGAGCGAGGAGATGGCCCGCAACTTCCTGGGCGGCCCCGCGCTGGGCGCGCGCGTGCTGTTTGACGAAATGCCCGGGGGCTGCGACCCCTATGGCGAGGACAGCATGATTGGGTTTGTGACCGGGCCCGCCAATGGCACCCGCGCCTTTTTTGGCGGGCGCTACACGGTGGTGTCCAAGTCGCCGGTTACCGGCGGGTGGAACGACGCCAACTCCGGCGGGTTTTTTGGCCCCTCGCTGCGCAAGGCCGGCTACGACGCCGTGTTTGTGAAGGGCATTGCCAAAAAGCCGGTGTATATCTTTATTGACAACGGCAAGGTGGAAATTTGCGACGCGGCCGAGATTTGGGGCAAGACCATTTTGGCCGCCGAAGAAGTGCTGTTTGAAAAGTACGGCAAGCAGATGAACGCCGCCTTGATTGGCCCGGCGGGCGAGCGGAAGTCCCTGATGGCGGCCGTGATGAACGACGGGCACCGGGCGGCCGGGCGCGGCGGCAGCGGCGCGGTGATGGGCAGCAAGAACCTGAAGGCCGTGGTGGTGCGCGGCGACCAGAAGGTGGACGTGCCCGACGCCGCGGCCGTGACCGAGCTGAACAAAACCATTGCCAAAGAGATGAAAGAAGGCCCCCGGGCCGCCTACGCGGCCGGCATTGGCGCGCACGGCACCGGCGTTACCTATGTAAACTCCTGCCTGAGCGGCGACGCCAGCGTGAAAAACTGGAGCGGCTCGGGTGTGACGGACTACCCGGAAGAGATGGCCACCCCGCTGGGCTCGCCCGCCATTGACGAAAAGTATATGGTGAAGAAGTACCATTGCTCCGCCTGCCCGGTGGGCTGCGGCGCTTTCCTGAACGTGCCGAGCGAGAAGTATGACCTCTCCCACTCTCCGCGGCCGGAGTATGAGACCCAGGGCATGTTTGGCAGCCAGATGCTGTGCAACGACGTGGAAGCCCTGTGCCGCTGCAACGACCTGTGCAACGAATACGGCCTGGACACCATCTCTACCGGCGGCACGGTGGCCTGGCTGATGGAATGCTACGAGAACGGCCTGTTCACCCTGGACGAGATGGAGGGCATACCCCTGAACTGGGGCAACGCCGAGGCCATGGTGGCCATGACCGAAAAGCTGGTAACCTGCGCGCCCGGCCTGGGCGAAATACTGGCCATGGGCAGCCGCGCCGCGGCCGACAAGCTGGGCCGCGGGCACGAATACCTGGTGGTGGCCAGCGGCATTGAGGAGCCCCAGCACGACAGCCGCCTGGCCCCGGGCCTGACCCGCATTTACCAGTACGACCCCACCCCCGGCCGCCACGTGAAGGGCGGCTACGGCATCAACTTTAACTTTGAGCACAACTACGAGGGCACGGGCGAGCCCGACAAGGCCGGCATGATTGGCCGCGAGATTTGTAACGCCGCCGGGCTGTGCATGTTTGGCCAGATCATCATGGGCGCTTTGCAGGCAGAGCTGGTGAACACGGTGACCGGCTTTAACTACACCCCGGAAGAGTATGCCAAGTTGGGCATCCGCTCGTTTGCCATGCGCCAGGCCTTCAACCTGCGCGAGGGCATGACACGCAAGGACTACACATTGTCGGAGCGGCTGTATAAGTCTAACCCGCCGCACGACGGCCCGCTGGCCGGTGTGCACGTGGACCATGAGAAGCTGGCCGACAACTTTTTTGACGCCATAGGCTGGGGCCGCGACGGCGCGCCCGCCAAGGAGACCCTGGCGGACATTGGCGGCTTGGACGATGTTTCCAAAATGCTGTACGGCTGATTATTTTAAACACCCCTGAGGAGGCCCTTTGATGACAGTGCACCTGAAATTTCGCAGCATGGACCTGGAGGCGATGACCGGCGCGGCCGACGTGCCAAACGGCGCCACCGTGGAACAGGCGGTAAACCAGTACCTGGCCGCGCAGGGGGCCGAGCTTTCGGGCGAGAACCTGCGGCAGTCGATGATACTGGTGAACCGGATGGCTGTGCGCGCCGACCAGGTACTGCAGGACGGCGACGAGGTGATGGTGCTGCGGTCGGTGGAGGCCGGATGACAGGCGCCCCGCATGGGTTCTTCTATGGGCCCAGTTTAAGAGCCACAACTGAAAGCTGCTGCAAAACGCACGTTTTGCAGCAGCTTTTTTTGCGTGATTTGATGGCGTTGCCTCGATTGCCCTTACACCGTAATGGCCCCCAGCACCTTGCCGATGCTGTCGTTGATGGTGAGGTCGGCTTTGGTGCTTTTTTGGGGCGGCTCGCGGTTGATGACCACCAGGTTGCGGCCGGTGAAGTAGTCCACCAGGCCGGCGGCCGGCCACACGGCCAGCGAGGTGCCGCCAATGATGAGCGTGTCGGCCTCGCTGATGTAGCGCACGGCGTCCATGACGCTGCGGTCGTTCAGCGGCTCCTCGTACAGCACCACGTCGGGTTTAATATCGCCGCCGCATGCCTCGCACCTGGGAATACCCTCGCTGTTGCGCACATAGGCGGAATCGTACAGCTTGCCGCAGCTTTCGCAGAAGTTGCGGTGCACGTTGCCGTGCAGCTCCACCACCGTTTGCGAGCCGGCCAACTGGTGCAGGCCGTCGATGTTCTGGGTGATGACGGCTTTGAGCTTGCCGGCCTTTTCCAGCTCGGCCAGCTTTTGGTGGGCGGGGTTGGGCTTTATGCCCTCGGGCAGCATTTTGGCGCGGTGGAAGCGGTAGAACTCCGCCTTGTTGCGGCGGTAAAAGCTGTAGCTGAGGATCTCCTCGGGGGGGTAGTCGTACTGTTGGTTATACAGGCCGTCCACACTGCGGAAGTCGGGGATGCCACTCTCGGTGGAGACGCCGGCGCCGCCAAAGAACACGATGTTGGGGCTGCCGGAGATGATGCTTTGCAGCCGGGCCAGCTTGTCGGTGTCACGCATAGGGGGCCTCCTTGTAGGCATGGTGTGTGGTTTTGTTTTATTATATCACACTAGGTCGTGTTGACGCAGACGAACAATTATGATACAAAAAGAGCATGAAAATGCTAAAAAGGCACTACAAACAAATTGAACATATGTTCCCTAAACAGCGGGGCAACGTAGCCTATAGCAACTTG
>JAAYCI010000022.1 GCA_012729855.1 Oscillospiraceae bacterium | reverse complement strand
CGCTCCGAAACAGCGCTGCGGCGCTAGTCAATCGCAAGGCACAAAGCCTTGCTCAATCGTCCGCCTTGATAGACAAAAAATCCCCGGCGGATATATCGCGTGTTTTAAGCGACGCAAGCTACTAGGCTGTTTGGTGGTCGGGTTCCTGTTCTTTTTTGGGTGGGGCCGCCGGGGGCTCCTTGGGGGCGGCTTTGGCCTTGGGCGGCTGGCAGGGCAGGCCGGTGTAGTAGTCGTTGTTGCCCAAAATGGCGGCCAGCTTGCCCGGGTGCATTTCGCCCAGCCAGTAACGCATGGCGGCGGTAAGGCACAGCGCGCCGGTTTGCTCGGCCAGGGCCAGTACCTCGTGCTGGGTCAGGTTCATCTCGGCCCCGGTGAAGGGGTTTACCCAGTTGTCGGGCAGGGTTTTCAGCGGCGGGGCGGGCTGTATCTTGCCGCTAAGCGCACCCTTGCGCTTGCCGCCCGGCTCAAACAGGTGAATGAACGGCCGCTTGAAGCCCGTGCGGGTAATCAGCCGCTTGCGGTTGGTCAGGTTCTGGTGGAAGGTATCGGCCAGGATGAGCAGCGAAATGTTCCGGTCATACACCTGGGCAATGGTGGCGCGCAAGAGGGCGGTCACCTGGGCCAAGTCCTCGGTAACCAGCACGGGGGTGCCGGCGTGCAGCGGCACGCGGTAGCTTTTAAAGTTGCGGTAGTAGAGGGTGCTGTCCAGTGCGGCCTCCATGCGCAGGTGGCCGTTTTTGCCGGCGTAGGCCGCGCCGGGCGCGGTGTTGGCCGCCACCCAGGGATGCAGGGTACAGTCGGTGGTGTAATGCGAAATAAAGCCCAGCACATAGCTTTGCTGAACGGGTGTGGCGGCATTCTCAATAAGCGCCAGCAGGAACAGGCCTGTTTTTTCCCGGTGCATGCGCCCTGCCAGCACCGAAAGGTCGGGCTTGCGGCGGCTGCGCCAGGCCTGGTACATGTACAGTGGGTCGGGCCCGTTGGCGCCGGCCATGAACGCCGGCTGGCTGGCCACGGTGTGCCCGCTGCGCATCAGGGCCTGCTGGCCTATTAGCACATGGGTATAGCAATCTGGCATAAGTCCTCCCTTTCCGAACAGGCGGTGGGCTGCCCGCCCAAAAATGGGCCGAGATTCCCCTTGATGTCAACCTCGCTATTTTACCACGCATGGTGATGAAACGCAAGATGGCAGCCGTGGGTGGCATCTGTCGTTCGCAGGTGGAAAACCTAAATATACAGGTTTTCGTTCTTTACAATGCAGGCGGTCAAATCGGCCCAGCCCTGCTCCAGCAGCTGGGTTTGCGCGGCCACAGCGTCAAAGCCTTCGGGCACCTGCATGGTTACGCGCTTGCCGCCCTTGCTGCGGTAAACGTGGGCGATCAGCAGCGGGCCCTTCAGCAGGTCGTCCTGCTCGGCGGGGCTGTCGGTTTTGCGGAAGCCATCCTCCAAAAACTTCACGCGGTTGGCCTTGGCCACACGCACGCGGCCGTCCATACCCATATATTTAATACGCATGCTTAAAACTCCTTTCAAGTTGCCCGGTTGTTTTTATCATACACCGTTTGCAGGGGGAATACCATCTTTTTCTGGGGTGGCGCCGGGGTGGTAGTGGGCGTACACGGCGGCTGCCGCGGCGCGGTTCACGCCCTTGGCTTCGGCCAGGGCTTCCAGTGGGGCCTGGCTGATGGCCCGGATGGTCTTGAAATGGGCCATAAGCGCCTTGGCGGTGGCGGGCCCCACGCCGGGAATGCCCAACAGGCTGGAGGACAGCTGCCGGCCCTTGGCCAGCCGGCGCTGGTAGTCGATGGCGAAGCGGTGGGTCTCGTCCTGTATGGCGGTAACAAAGGTGAACGGCCCCCGGTGCATGGAGAGGGCGATCTCCTCGCCCTCGGGCGTTACAATGGCCCGGGTGCGGTGGCGGTTGTCCTTCACCATGCCGTACAGCGGCACGCCGGCAAGGCCCGTATCGGCCAACACACCGGCGGCGGCGCTGGCCTGGCCCCGGCCGCCGTCTATCAAAATAAGGTCGGGCTTTTGGCCAAACTGGCCGGCGGCCCCGGCGTCGTACTGGGCGGCCCGGCGCAACAGGGCCTCGGCCAGGCTGGCATAGTCGTCGGTGCCGGGCACCGTTTTCATCTTAAAGCGGCGGTAGCCGGCCCGCTTGGGCTTGCCCCGCTCGAACACCACCATGCCGCACACGCTGGTGCCGTCGCCCCAGTTGGAGATATCGTAGCTTTCAATGGTAAAGGGCGGCGCGGGCAGGCCCAGCACGCCGGCCAGCTCGTCCAGGGTTTTGTCCTCGCGGCGGGTGCGGCCGCTCTCGCGGGCCAGGCGCTCTACGGCGTTCACGTAGGCGGTTTCCACCAGGCGGGCGTTGTCGCCCCGCTCGGGGGTGTATATGCGCACCTTGCCGCCCCGCTTTTCGCCCAGCAGCTTTTCCAAAAGGTCCTGGTCGGGCAGGGGGGCGTCCACCGCAATCACCTGGGGCACCTCCTCGTCCTCGTCCAGGTAGTAGCGGGGCAAAAACTCCTCGCGCAGCGCGTCGGTGGTGTTGGTGTCGTGGAAGACAAACTCCCGCTTGTCGGCCAACTTGCCCTCGCGGAAGCGCAGGATGGCCGCGCAGGCCGCCCCGGCGCCCTTGGCAAAAGCAATGATGTCCTGGTCGCGCTCGCCGTTTTTCTGAATGACCCGCTGGCCCTCATCCACCTTCTCTATGGCGCGTATCTGGTCGCGCAGCAGTGCGGCGCGCTCAAAGTCCAGTTCCTCAGCGGCGGTGTCCATGCGGGCGCGCATCTCGCGCAGCAGCTCGCCCCGGCCATGGCGTATCATCTGCACGGCGCGGTCCATCGTTTCGGCGTAGGCGGGCTGGGCAATTTTGCCGGTGCACACCGCCATGCACTTGCCTATGTGGGCGTACAGGCAGGGCCGGCGCTTGCCAAAATCCTCGGGAAAGCGGCGGGTGCAGCGGGGCAGCAGGAAGGAATCGCACGCCGTTTGCACCAGCTGGTTTACCGCGTAGCCCGACATATAGGGCCCCAGCCAGAGGCTGTCGTCCTGGGTGCGCTGCTTTTCGGCGGTGATGCGCGGCCAGAAGCCGCTAGTCACCTTGATATATCGGTAGCCCTTGTCGTCCTTCAAGAGGATGTTGTACTTGGGCAGGTGGGTTTTGATCTGGCTGTTTTCCAGCACCAGCGCCTCGTACTCGCTGTCGGTTACAATCACGTCAAACTCAAAGGCGTTCTGGATCATCTTGGTCACTTTGTCGTCGTGGGGCACCCCGGCGCGGAAATACTGCGCCACCCGGGTGCGCAAGCGCTTAGCCTTGCCAATGTAGATGATAACGTCTTTTGAGTCGCGGATGATATAGATGCCCGGCAGCTGGGGCAGGGCGACGGCTTTCTGGTACAGTTCGGCTGTGGTCACGGCTCACCTCGCGGGCTGTAATGGGCTGGGATATGCAAAAACGCCGCCCGTGCCAGGCGGCGTTATGTGGTGGCTTTGTTTACTCGCTGAAGCCGGAGCTCACCAGCTTCACCAGTGCGTCCACGGCGTCCACTTCGTCGGGCCCGTCGGCGATGACCCGGATGGTGGTGCCGCCCACAATGCCCAGAGACAAGACGCCCAGCAGGCTCTTGGCATTCACGCGGCGCTCTTCCTTCTCCACCCAGATGGAGGCTTTGAACTCGTTGGCTTTCTGAATAAAAAAGGTGGCGGGGCGGGCGTGCAGGCCCACCTGGTTCTCCACCGAAACTTCTTTTACATACATGGTTGTTTGCTCCTTGCCCTTCTCTTAATTAGGTATAAAAACAGAATTGTGTTTTCTGCGTTTATTCTAATACACAATCCGGGGAAAGGTCAATGAAAGTGGGCAAATTTGAACAGGTTGACATAAAGCGGGGCGGGCGCGGGGCGCAAATTGTGTGATTTGACCAGTTTGTTTTCAACAAAGCCGTCAAATCGAATAAAAAAGCCGGTGGCACAGAAAAAAGCTGCCACCGGAAGGGGCTCCGGGCGGCGGCGGACGCGGTTATGTTAATAGTTACGTCAAAAAGTTGTAAGAATTTTTAACCGGACTGTAACGGCGGCGTTATCGAATTTGTGACGGGCTTCGGGGTATTGGTGGATGAGTTTGATTCCATGATGTTTGTGGTGGCGCAGGATTTGAAGCTGCAGGTGGAGTTCAACGGCGCGGTGGTGGCGCAATACCGGCTGATTGGCTACAACAACCGCCGCCTGGAGGATGAGGACTTCAACAACGACCGCAAGGACGCGGGCGACGTGGGCGCCGGCCACAGCGTGACGGCGTTTTACGAGCTGGTTTTGGCCGGAAACGCGGCGCCTGCAAATGTGGACGACCTGAAATACAGCAACACCACAAACACCGGCGGCGCGGAGTACATGACGGTGAAGGTGCGCTACAAGCAGCCCGGCGCGGCCGACAGCGTGCTGGCGGAGTACGCCGTGTCGCCCAGCGCCTACACCGGCAGCCCCTCGCAGGACTTTGGCTTTGCCTCGGCAGTGGCGGAGTTCGGGCTGATATTGACCGACTCCGACTACCGGGGCGCCAGCAGCCTGAAAACCGTGCTGGAGCGGGCGCGCAGCTGCCGGGGCGAGGACCCCTACGGCCTGCGCGCAGAGTTTGGCGAGCTGGTAGACCTTTACCGGGGCATTTATGCCTGAGCGCCAGCCCTGCCGGCCATATAAAGCATGGCGAAGGGTGAAGTGACATGCCCAAAGTACCACAGCGCACAGACAAAATAAACCGGCCCGGAGAAGCCTCTGCACAAAAGCCTTCTCCGGGCCGGTTTTATGTATTTGGGCTTATGGGGCAGCCAGGTCTACTTTTTCTTTTTCGGCTTTTTGGCCGGCGGGCTGGCAATTTCGGGCGGCAGCGCCTTGTACAGGTCGGGCCGGCGCTGGCGGGTGCGGCGCACGGCCATGCCCATGCGCCAGGCATCAATGTTGGCCGCGTGCCCGCTTAGCAGTACGGGCGGCACGGCCATGCCGCGCCAGACGTCCGGCCGGGTGTATTGCGGGTATTCCAGCAGGCCGGTGTAGAAGCTTTCGCCCTCGTAGCCCTCGGGGCTTTTCAGCACGCCCGGCTGCAGGCGCAGCACGCTGTCGGCCACGGCCAGGGCGGCCAGCTCGCCGCCTGAAAGCACAAAATCCCCCAGGCTGATCTCCTCATCGGCGTAGGCGTCTATCACCCGCTGGTCCATGCCCTCGTAGTGGCCGCACACCAGCACCAGGCCCTGCAGGGCGGCCAGCGCCTTGGCCTTTTCCTGGCTGTAAGGCGCGCCGGCCGGCGTCATGAAGCAGATGCGCGGGCGGGGCGCGCCGGCGTCCGCGTACAGCTGCAAGGTGGCGTCCAGGCAGCGGGCGATGGGGTCGGCCTGCATCACCATGCCGTGGCCGCCGCCGTAGGTGTAATCGTCCACCCGCCCCTGGTGGGAGGTGGTGTAGGCGCGGATGTTGTGGCAGCGCAGCAGGTACTTGCCCTCCCGCCGCGCCCGGCCAATGATGCTGGTGTCCATCACGGCCTCGCACATCTCGGGGAACAGCGTGGCAATGTCGATGGTGATCATGGCGCGTCCCCGCTTTCGGCGGCAGAGAACATGCCGGGAATGGGTTTTACCCGTACGATGCCGGCTTCCACGTCGGTGCCGGCCATAAAGGGCGGGGCCGCCGGGAACAGGCTGGTGGTGCCGTCGGGGCGGGCCACCTCGTACACATCGTGCCGGCCGGGGTGGGTAATGGCCGCGATGGTGCCGTAGTCCTCGCCGGTGGCATCGTCCACCACGCGGGCGCCCAAAAGGTCCTGCACAAAGTGGCTGCCCTCGGGCAGGGGGGCGTCGGCGCGGGCCACCCACACCGTTTTACCTATATAGGGCCGGGCCTCGGCAATGGAGGACACACCCGCCAGCTTTACCAGGCAGATGTTTTTGTGGGGGCGCAGCTGTTCGATCTCCAGCGGCTTTTGGCCGTCTGCGTCCAGGTACAGCGTTTTAAAATGGGTGAGGAAGGCCGGCGTGTCGCTCCAGGGGTAAAGGCGCAGCTCGCCGGCAATGCCGTGGGTGGTGACAAACTCACCGGCTTCCAGGTAGGGTTTCATGGGGTAAAGTACCTTTCACAGAGCGTTGATGACCAGCCCGACCGCCAAGGACAGGCCGTTGAGCAGCAGGGATACCAGCAGCGCGCGGCGCAGCGGCCAAGCGCACAGCCTGGCGTAAAGCAGGCCCTCGCCCAGCACCACGCATACCTCCAGCACCCACAAAAACAGGGTGTACCACCCCCGCCCGCCGGCCAAAAAGATGAGCCAGAGCAGCAGGTTGAGCAATGGGTTGGTGAGCAGGTTGAGCAGGAGGGAATAGTAAACGTAGCGCAGGCGGGAATCTGGGGCAAGGGCGGGCCTCACCCGCTTAACCACACTGACATACACGAGCATGCCGGCGCCCTCTACAAAAGTGGTGAGCGCCAGCGCCCGCAGCATGCTTAAAACGACGGTCACATGTCCCCGCTGTCGCGCTCCCAGCTGCCCTGGGCGTCATCGGCGGGCGGGGTGGCCGGCGGCGGGTAGATTGGTGGCTGGGGCGGGTAAATGGGAGGCTGTGGCATTGGCCCTGGCTGGGGGGGGTAATAGCCCTGCGGTGGCATTTGGCCCGGCTGTGGCTGGTAAGGATAGGGCTGCTGCGGGTAGAGCGGCTGCTGCGGCCAGGGGAGCGGGGCGTTGCGTTTTTTACGGGTAACGGCCAGCGTGATGAGCACCGAGGCCAGCGCCACGATGATGACGACGGCCACCACGATGACGACCATCAGCCAGATGGGCACGCCGCTCTCCTGTGGCTCAACAATCAGCCAGCCGCTGTCGTCGGGGTCGGGGGGGATGTCGAACAGTCTGAGTGCCAGCAGTGGGTTCATGGTTATTCCTCGCTTTCAAAGGCCCCGCAAAGGGGTTTGTTTATCGGGTTTGGTACAGGTTGGCCATGGCAGGTAAAGCAACATTTGGGCGCAGGGCGGGCCGGGGTTGGTTGCGCGCCACCCACGCCTCACTCACCTTGTTCGCGCTTGCGGCTCAGCTGCACGGCTTTGCCGTTTGCCTCGCCGGGCGTGGCAAAATTCCCCCAAGGGGTGCTTCGCGATGTTTTGCTGCGCAAAGCCAAATTTTGCCTTCCAGGCGCCGCCAGCAGCAGGCAAAGGGCCGACACCGCCGTGAGCACCGCGATGGTGGACGCCAGCGCCGTGGTTTGCCGGGCAAAGAGATAGAGCGGCACCGTGCCCAGCAGCAGGCCCAGCGTGGTGAGGCCGAAGGAGAGGCCGGGGCTTTCGGGCAGCACGCCGGCAATGGCGCACAGCGTGATGGGCATGTTGATGTTGAAGAGGAACAGCCCCAGCAGCGCGGTGGCGGGCAGGCTGTTGCCAAAGCAAAGCAGTGGGATGGAACAGAGCAGGGTGGCCACGCCCACGGTGCGGGCGCCAAAGCGGTCGGCCAGAAAGCCGCCGGCCGCCTTGCCCAGGCAGGCCGCCACACCGGGCAGCAGCCCCAGCCATGCTGTGCTGCGCCAGGGCAGCGGAATGATGCCCCCGCCGTAGGCCCGGATGATGATGGACACCAGGCACAGCGCCACCACAGCCCCGGCTGGAATGGCCGCCGGTGTAGAAAAAAACGCATAGAATGGTTTTTTATAAAGCGGCTGCCGCTGGGCCAGCACACAAACCGCCAACGAGAGCACCGTAAACACTATGGGCAGCCACAGCAACGTGCCGGCGCTGCGCCCGGCCAGTGTGCCAAAGCTGACGCCCAGCGCCCCCGAGGAGACAAACACCCCGCTGCGGGCCATTTTGCCGTTGGCGCCGGCCAAAGCGTCCACCCCGCCGCCCACATGGAAAAAGGCGTTGCCCAGCCCCGCCAGCACAATGGCCGGCCAGGGGAAGGCCACCAGCGGCAGGGCCGCCAGCAGCAACACACAGCCCAGGGGCGCGGCGGGCAGGCGGGGAAAACGGTCTATCCAGGCGCCAATGAGCACCTGCAGCCCAAAGGCGAGGGTGCTGTACAGCAGAAAGCCAAAGCTGGCCCACGCCAGCGGCAGGCCGGGCACCACGGCGGCATACAGGATGAAAAAGCAGGAAAAATCCACGCTAAAATGCGCGAAGGTGTAGGCTGTCAACGTGGCTTTGTTACCCAAGGGCGGCCCCCTTTGTATGTGATGCTACCCCTGAAACGAATGATGGCGCGGCTTTCGTTCATCATAGCATAACAGCACCTAAAAAAAAACCACCCGCTCACGGAGAATGAGCGGGTGGATGGTAAAATTGCCGGTAAAAATACATTCTAGAATACGCCGGCCCATATCATAACGACCAGCGCCCCGGTGATGACCACCAGCAGCGCCACCAGCAGCACGCCCAGGTTCAGCTTGAAGCCTTGCCGCCCTGTCGCCACCTGGCCTTCGCGCGGGGGGGCCAGGCCCACCTTGCGCAGCCCTGAAACCAGTGGTTTATATAGCAGCAGGGTGAGTGCCGCGTTCACGCCGCCCTTTATCAGGTTGAAAGGCAGGAAAATGGGCATCAGCATGCCGGCCACCGCCTCGCGGCTTACCGCGGGGGTATACAGCGGTACCATCAGCCAGTTCCACAGCAGCATCACACTCGTCATCACCAGCACGCCCACCACCAGGCCTACCACGGCGCCCTTGATGCTTTGCCATTTTTTGTAAATAATGGCGGCTGTGCAGGCAATGGCGCAGCTGGAAAGAATGTTCATCACCAGGCCAATGGGCCCGCTGGTGCTGATGGTGATCATCTCGATGAGCGACACCACCACCGAAATGGCCAGCGAGGCCAGCGGCCCAAAGATGAAGCCGCCTATGATGATGGGGATGTCCTTGAGGTCGAACTGCAGAAAGCCGCTTACTTTGGGAATTACGTGGCTTACCAGCATCAGCACATACGCCATGGCCGCAAACATGGCCAAAGCTGCCACCTTGCGCGCGGGGCTCAGTTTTCGTACGCGTGTTTCCATTCCGGTCACTCCTTCTCGGCACCAGTGCCGCCCTAAAATAAAACACCTGAAAGACGATGTCTTCCAGGTGGTCATGTTGTATGATTACAACGTAATAAAACGCCGCAAACAAAACATCTTCTTCCATCCAGACTTTACTGTCGGTACTGGAGTTACACCAGTTCGGCGCCCCAAAAGGTTGTTTTACAACAAAGCTTTGCAGGCGTTCGCGGACTATACCGCCGGTCGGGAATTTCACCCTGCCCCGAAGACACATATTCAGTTGTCTGACAATAATATAACACAGGCAGCTATGCAATGCAAGCCCCTGTGCTATGGTTTGAACAGTTTTTTGCAGGCCTGCCGAAGAGGCTAAAAAACCTTCGGCATTTCAAATCATTTAGTCAATCTCCACCCTCGAACGCTTGCCCTCTTTGGCGGCAATAGCGCTCATTACGGTGCGAATGGCGCGGGCCTTGCTGCCCTTTTGGCCAATCACCCGGCCCTTGTCCTCCTCGGCCACCACCAAGTGGAAGACGACCTCGCGGGGGTTGGAATCGTCTACCGTTACCTGCACGGCGTCCTTGTCGTCCACAAGGCCGCGTGCCATTGCAATCAGCACCTCTTGCATGTTGGCTCTCCTTTACACAGTTTGCGTGGGCTCACAGCACTTCCTTCTTTTTCAAAAGGTCGCGCACCGTGTCGGTGGGTTTGGCACCGTTGGAGATCCACTTCTTGGCCTTTTCCACGTCCACCTCAATTACGCTGGGCTTCTTGGTGGGGTCGTAGTAGCCAATTTCCTCAATAAAGCGCCCGTCGCGGGGGAAGCGGGAGTCCGCCACCACAATGCGGTAGAAGGGTGCTTTTTTTGCGCCCATGCGGCGCAGCCGAATTTTTACTGCCATAATGTTGTACACCTCCGAATAATATGGGTGCAGGGGGGCCCTGCGTGCACAGGGCCTGCCCGTGCTGTATGCAAATCGGTTTCCCGTATCTACCATGGGGCCTGAAAGGCCGAGCCAGGCTTGCGAAGCAAACTGGCGAGCCCGATGCGCGGTGAAGGGTACCCCGAAGGGGTGCGCCTGAACTGCAGAGCCTGCGCAGCAGGCGAACAGCGGGTGGTGCGGTCAAAACTGCATGCCGCGTGTCATCCTGGCCAGCTTCTTGGGGTTTTTGCGGAACTGGCGCATCATTTTGCCGGTTTGCTCGTGCATGCGCAAAAGGCGGTTCACGTCCTCCACCTTGGTGCCGCTGCCGGCGGCAATGCGGCGCTTGCGCTTGGGGTTTATCATGGCGGGCTTGGCGCGCTCGGCGGGCGTCATGCTCTGTATCATGGCCTCTATCTTGGCAAACTGGCTTTCGTCTATGTCGCCGGCGTTCGCGCCGCCCCCGCCGGGCATCATGGCCAAAATGGCCGCCGCACCGCCCATCTTTTTCAGCTGGGCCATCTGGGCCAGCATGTCGTTCATGTCAAACTTGTTCTCTATCATCCGCTGGGCGGCGGCCTCGGCCTCCTTCATGTCGGCGGTGTCCTGCGCTTTTTCTATCAGCGTCAGCACGTCGCCCATGCCCAGGATGCGCCCGGCCATGCGGTCGGGGTAGAAGCTTTCCAAATCGTCTATTTTTTCGCCCACGCCGGCAAACTTGATGGGCTTGCCGGTTACCGCGCGCACGCTTAGCGCCGCGCCGCCGCGGGTGTCGCCGTCCAGCTTGGTGAGGATCACGCCGTCGATGCCGATGTCCTCGGCAAAGCTTTTGGCCACGTTCACGGCGTCCTGGCCCACCATGGCGTCGATGACCAGCAGGGTCTCGTCGATGGGCACTTCCTGCTTGATGCGGCGCAGCTCGTCCATCAGCTCGGCGTCCACATGCAGGCGGCCGGCGGTGTCTATGATAACCACGTCGTTGCCGTGGTCCCTGGCGTGGGCATAGGCCTTTTTGGCAATGGCCTCCGGCTTTTCGCCCGGCAGGCTGAACACCGGCGCGCCGGCCGTTTCGCCCACCAGCTTCAGCTGGTCTATGGCGGCGGGGCGGTAGATATCGCAGGCCACCAGCAGCGGGCGGTGCCCCTGCTTCAGGAAAAACTTGGCCAGCTTGGCGCTGTGGGTGGTTTTGCCGCTGCCCTGCAGGCCGCACATCATGATAACGGTGGGCGGCGTGCTTTTCAGGTGTACATATTCGTTCTCGCTGCCCATCAGGGCGGTCAGCTCTTCGTTTACAATCTTCACCACTTGCTGGGCGGGGGTGAGGCTTTCCATCACCTCCTGGCCAACGGCCCGGGTGGTCACGCTTTCAATAAACTGCTTGGCCACCTTGATGTTGACGTCGGCCTCCAGCAGCGCGATGCGCACCTCGCGCATGGCGGTTTTGATATCGGCTTCATTCAGCTTGCCTTTGCCGCGCAGCTTTTTAAAAACCTGCGCCAGCTTGTCGCTCAAAGATTCAAAGGCCATGGGGATATATACCTCTTTTGGAATAGTTTGGGACGGGGCGTGTCCCTAGTCGTCCAGCGTCTCCAGCAGCGCCAGCATCTGCTCCACGTCTTTGGCAATGGCGTCGCTGCGGGCATAGCCGGCGTTGTTGCGGAATTCAATGTCTTTGGCCAGGGCTTGCAGCTGGGCGGATTTGTCCTGCAGCTCGCGGTGGCGGCGGGCGAAGCCCACCTTGTCCTCCAAATCCAGCAAAATGGCCTCGCCGCGCTTGATGGAGTCGCGCACGCCTTGGCGGGTGATGCCGAAGTTTTCGGCAATCTCGGCCAGCGAGAGGTCGGCGTTGTAGTACTGGTCCATCACGTCGCGCTGCTTGTCGGTCAGCACGTCCCCGTAAAAATCAATCAGGTAGGAAAGCTCCAGATTCTTGGCCATGGCCAGCCCCCTTTCGCCGGTTTGCCGCCGCGTGTAAAGCAAACTGCTTTACACCTACCTGTTTATTATAGCGCGCGGCCAGGCAATTGTCAAGGTGCCATTTTACGCTAGGGCTCACCTTGACAAATGGTGGCGGGAAAAGCATAATAAAATGATACTGTATACACCCGCTGCGGGTGTATATTGGGCAAAAGGAGGGGTGGCCGATGCGCATAATTGCCGGCGACGCGCGTGGCCGCAGGCTGGCCACCCTGCCCGGGCAGGACACCCGCCCCACGTTGGAACGCGTGAAAGAGGGGATGTTCAGCGCGGTGCAGTTTTGGCTGCCGGGCGCCCGGGTGCTGGATTTGTTTTGCGGCAGCGGCCAGCTGGGGCTGGAGGCGCTGAGCCGCGGGGCGGCCAGCTGCGTGTTTGTAGACAATGCCCGCGCCGCGGCCGACGTGGCGCGCAAAAATATTGGCCAGCTGGGCTATGGCCGGCAGGCGCGGGTGGTGCAGGCCGACGCCACCGCCTTTCTGGCCCGCGGCGGCGAAATGTTCGATTTGATTGTGATGGACCCGCCCTACCGCGGCGGTTATTACCCGGCGCTTATACAGGCCGTGGCGCCCCGCTGCGCGCCGGAGGCCATTGTGCTGTGCGAGAGCGCGCCGGCGCAGGCCTTTCCCGATATTGTGGCCGGCCTGCGGCTGGAAAAGCAGTACCGCTATGGCGCCGTGATGGTGACCCGGTACCGCAGCGGGCCGGGCGGCGAATAGCCTGGCTGTGTTAACCCGGGGGTGTGCCCCGATAAACGAAGGGAAGAACCACTATGGGTGCAGAGGAAAGAAGCCCGCGCATTGCCATTTGCCCCGGCAGCTACGACCCCGTGACCTTTGGCCATTTGAACATTATTGAACGTGCGGCGGCTATTTTTGATAAAGTGGTTGTGGTGGTGTCCACCAACACCGACAAACGCAGCACCTTCACCCCAGCCGAGCGGGCCGACATGCTGCGCAAGGTGACGGCCGGCATGCCCAACGTGGCGGTGGACATTCACGAGGGCCTGGTGGCGGAATACGCCAAGACGCAGGGCGCCTGCACATTGGTGAAGGGCCTGCGCGCGGTAACCGACTTTGAGTATGAGTTCCAGATGGCGCTGATAAACCAAAAGCTGAACCCCGAGCTGGAGACCATTTTTGTAACCACCGACATGCGGTTTATGTACCTGTCCTCCAGCGCGGTGCGGGAGATAGCCAAATACGGCGGCGATTTAAGCGACTTTGTGCCGCCCGAGATCATGGGAACCATTGCCGAGCGATACCACAACCACCCCAGCTTTACGGAGAGGAGCAAAGGCTATGACGATTGATGACTTGCTGGATTTGATGGATGAAACCCTGGAAGACGCGTTTACCGTGCCGCTTACCGGCAAACGCATGGTGGATGCCGAGCGCCTGCGCGACATCATCGACGACATCCGCCTGAACATGCCCACCGAGATACGCCAGGCCAAGGCCATTGTGCAGGACCGCGCCGATATTGTGGAGGGCGCCCGACGCGAGGGCGACGCCATTGTGAAAAAGGCGGAGGAGCGCGCCCGCGTGCTGGTAAGCGAGCAGGAGGTGGTGCGCCAGAGCCAGCAGAAGGCTGCCGAGATCATGCAGAGCGCCCAGCAGAACGCCAAGGACCTGCGCAACTCGGTGAACAACTACTGCGAGAACATCCTGCGCCAAACCGAGGAACAGCTGCTGAAAAGCTGCGCCGACGTGAAGAAGGTGCGCGCCTCTGTGAAGCAGAAGGAACGCCGCCCGATACAGCCGCAGGAGCGGGAGAACTGAGGCCGTAAGCCAAAACAGGGCACCCCGGAGCGATTTAACATCGCTCCGGGGTGTTTTTTGTTTGGATAGCCGCGTCAATCGTCGCGTTTTTCTTTCGAGGCGCTGCTTTCAGCTTTGTGAGGGTCGGCACTGCCCTGCGCGGGCGGGGCAGGTGTCTGCGCTGGTGCTGGGTAGGGTGGGTAAGCTGGATAACCGGGTGCGGCGGGCGGGTTGGCCGCCCGCTTTTTGCGTGCGCGGCGCACTACCAGCAGCACCACCACCAGCGCGATGAGCAGGATGATGAGCACCGGCAGCGCCCAGATGAGGCCCAGCCCCAGATTCTGGAAGAAGCGGCCCACGGCAGCCCAGGTGCCGCTCCAGGCAGAGGCGGCCTTGGAGCCGTAGCTGTCCTCCACCGGCTCGGTAATCTGCTTCACCTCGTATACGGTGATGTCCACCGTGGAGTAGGCCACCTGCTGCTCCAGGTTTTGCTGGGTGGCGGTGTAGCGCTCTATTTCGTACAGCACTTCGGAGAGCTGGTCCTCCAGCAGCAAAAGGTCGTCCATTTTCTTGGCGTCTTCCATCAGGGTGAGCAGGCGCTCTTCCTTGGTGCGCAGCACCTTCAGGCGGGAGGCTAAATCGGTGATCTGCTGGGTCACTTCCTCGCTGTATTCGTTGCGGCTCACCACGTTGCCGGCCTCGCCCGCCAGCTGCATGAACGCGCCGTACTGCGCGGCCGGGATGCGCATGGTGAAGCTGGCCACCCGGTAGCCCACGGTGCTGCCGCTGATGCTGGTGGCCGAGACGTAGCCGTCTACCTGGGTGGCGGCCTGCTGCAGCTTGGTGCAGGTGGCGTCGTACTCCAGCGTTTCCACCGTCATGGTGGCGGTCAGTATCACCTGGCGGCCGTCCTGCGGCAGGGTGAGGGTGGGGCCGCCGGCTGCCGCGCCGGCGGTGTCGGCAACGGCATCGGTGTCGTAGGAGTACTCCGCCTCGCCGGCCTCCTCGGGTGCGGCCCAGCCGTCGGCGGCGCCGGCAGGCGCGGGCTCGGGCGCGTAGGCGGCGGTGCTTTGGCCGCCATAGCCGGAGGATGAAGCGCCACCCGAGCACCCCGCCAGTGCCAGTGCCAGCAGGCCGGCCAATACCCATGCGCACCAGCGCTTCTTACGGGAAGTTGTTGTTTTATACATTGAATCCATCTCCTTTCAGGAACCCATCCAGGTGGCCCCGTTATCGGGGCTGAATTTGTGTTGCGCTACCCCCAATACGACGCGGCCGCCCGGTTCTGGTGCATTTGCAGCCGCGGCCCCCGCAACAAGCACAAGGCTTGAAAACAATCTATAAACGATTAAAAATGAATATTTTGCCCAGGGACGATAATTGACATTTTGGTAACAAAAAAACCCGGTTCCCGTCGGGTTTTGTCACCTTTGAAAAAGATTGCCGGGAATGTGCCGCATGTGGCGGTATCATGTTGGTATTTTTCTCGCGTTTTTCTTGCATTTCAGGCCGTATTTGAGTATAATGTTTGCAAAGTGGGGAAGAGTGGGTAAAAGTGGGTTTTTCGCTGTTGCCCGCCCCAACACCGGGAGAGAGGGGAGGCGCGGCCCTTGCTGATAGGCGAGCACAGATGCCTGGTGGACGACAAAGGCCGGCTGAATTTCCCCGCCCGCCTGCGCGACGGCATGGGCGCCAGCTTCATTGTTACCCGCTGGCTGGACGACTGCCTCGTGGCCTTCCCCGCGCAGGAGTGGGACCGCATTGCCGAGATGCTGGCCGAGAAAAGCGTGGTGAAAAGCCGCGACGTCCAGCGCTTCTTATATTCCGGCGCCGAAGAGGTGGCGCCCGACAAACAGGGCCGCATTTTGGTGCCCGGCCACCTGCGGCAGCACGCCACGCTGGACAAAGAGGTGGTGGTGGTGGGCGTGGGCCGCCACGCCGAGATATGGGATGCCGCCGCCTGGGATGCCATGGGCGAGCGCCTGTCCAGCGACGCCGTGGCCGCGGCCATGGAAGAGATGGGGCTGTAGCCGATGGAAAACTTCTCCCACAGCCCGGTGATGCTGGCAGCGTGCCTTGAGGCGCTGAACATTCGCCCCGACGGCATTTACCTGGACGGCACGGCGGGCGGCGCCGGGCATTCGGCGGCCATTGCCGCCCGGCTGCAGGGCGGCCATTTGTACGCGATGGACCAGGACCCCGACGCCCTGGCCGCCGCCACGCAGCGGCTGGCCGGCCTGCCGGCCACGGTGGTGCAAGGCAACTTTAAAGACGCCCCCGCCCTGCTGGCACAGCAGGGGATACATAAGCTGGACGGCGCCCTGCTGGATCTGGGCGTGTCGTCCCATCAGCTGGACAGCGCGGGCCGGGGGTTTTCTTACCACCAGGACGCCCCGCTGGACATGCGCATGAGCCAGGCCGGCCCCACTGCGGCCGACCTGCTGGCCACACTGGACCGCCAGGCCCTGGCCGATATCTTCCGCCAGTATGGTGAGGAGCCCCACGCCTGGCAGATTGCCGGCAAGCTGGTGGCCGCGCGCCAAACACAGCCCATTGCCACCACCGGGCAGCTGGCGGAGCTGGTGATTTCGGCGCTGCCGCCGGCGGTGCGCCGCAAGAGCAAAAACCCCGCGCGCCGGGTGTTCCAGGCGCTGCGCATTGCGGTAAACGGCGAGCTGGACGCCCTGGCCGCCGGGCTGGAGGGTATTTTCAGCCTGCTGAACACAGGCGGCCGGCTGGCGGTGCTCACCTTCCACTCGCTGGAGGACCGAATGGTCAAGCAGCGCTTCCGTGCCTGGGCCACCGCCTGCACCTGCCCGCCCGAGCTGCCGGTGTGCGTGTGCGGCGGCAAAGCCGCTGGCCGCCTGGTGGGCAAAAACCCGCAAACGGCTACCCCGCAGGAGCTGGAAGCCAACCGCCGAAGCCGCAGCGCGAAGTTGCGGGTGATAGAACGTCTGTCGGAAGTAACCGACGGATGATTGGCCTAAAACCAATGGGCGGATAGTACGACTCTACACAGGATTATCATGAAAGGGTGATACACTTGGCACAAGTGGCCTACGAGCTGGAACGGTTTGCGCCGTCGCCAGCCAGAAAACCCGCGGTGCGGGTGGTGCGCAAGCCGCGCGAAGAACAAAAGCCCAAGGGCCAGATAGCCAAAATGGTGCGCACCCTGCTGGCGGCGCTGGTGGTGGTGGTGCTGGTGTTTGGCGTGCTGGCCACCCAAACCAGCCTGAACGAGCTGCAGCGGGGCATTACCTCGGCCAACAAGGAGCTGACCGAGCAGGAGGCGCTGTACGCCCACCTGAACTTTGAGCTGGAGAACATGACCAGCATGAAGAACGTGGAAGAACGCGCGGCCGAGCTGGGCCTTGAAAAGGTGAGCGGCGGCCAGGTGAACTATTTTAGGGCCGAGGCGGGCAACACCATCGAGGTGAAGGAGAACCCCTTCACCAGCCTGTTCAAAAATCTGGCCGACGCGATCAACAGCCTGTTTGGCGGCGACGCAGCATAAAACCCTACGGAGGATTCCCCTTTTGCCTAAGCACACGGCCCCCGGCCCCGACGCGCCGGAAACCCCTCAAAAGAAAAAAGCCAACATCATTGGCCCGGCGGGGCAGCCCATGCTGCTCCGCTGTATTGCCATTGGCGTGGTTTTTGTGGTGGCGGCCGCGCTGCTGGTGTGGCGGCTGGGGCAGCTGCAAATTGTAGAGGCCAGCGAGTGGGAGGCCCGCGCCGCGGGCCAGCAGCTGGCCAGCGTGGAGATAACCCCCGCCCGCGGCACCATTTACGACGCGGGCATGAAGCCCCTGGCCCAAAGCGCCACAGTGTGGACGATAGAGGCCAGCCCCGACGTGATGGCCCAAAGCAAGGTGGCCGAGGACAGCGCCGAGCGCGACCCTGCCCGCATTGCCGCGCGGGAGCTGGCAAGCATTTTGGAACTGGACGAAGCCACGCTATACGAAAAGCTGGGCAACAAGGAAAGCAAATACTATAAAGTAAAGGCCAAGGTGGAGAAGCCCATGGCCGACGCCGTACGCGAGATGTGCCGCACCTATGGCATTAGCGGCATCTACCTGACCGAGGACACCAAACGCTACTACCCTTACGAAGAACTGGCCGCCACCGCGCTGGGCTTTGTGGGCGCCGACAACAATGGCCTGGAAGGGCTGGAGCGCTGGTATGAGGAAACCCTGGCCGGCACACCCGGGCGCACCATTGCCCTGCAGGACGCCTTTGGCACCGAGATTACCGTGGGCGACGACGCCACCAGCTACCCCGCCGAGGACGGCAACAGCATTGTGCTGACGCTGGACACCGAGATACAGCGCTCGGTGGAAAAGCACCTGAAGGCCGCGGTGGCGGAATACAACCCCAAGCAGCGCGCCATGGCGGTGGTGATGGACGTGAACACCGGGGCCATCCTGGCGCTGGCGGTGTATCCGTCCTACAACCCCAACCAGCCGTATGACATACTGGACGCCTCGGTGTTGGAGCAGCTGGGCCTGATTACCGACGAGACCGAACGCAGCACCCTGCAGGGCGAGGCCCGCACGCTGCAATGGCGCAACAAGACCCTGGCCGACACCTACGAGCCCGGGTCGGTCATGAAGGTCATCACGGCGGCGGCGGCGCTGGACTCCGGCACCTATACCGAAAACAGCACCTTTTACTGCGGCGCGTCCATTATGGTGGAGGGCTGGGATGCCCCCATGGGCTGCGCGCAGGGCCATGACCACGGCACCCCCACCCTGCGCACCGCGCTGATGGAAAGCTGCAACGTCTCCTTCATCCGCATGAGCGCCGGCATGGGCGCCTCGGTGTGGTACGACTATATCAAGGCGTTCGGCCTCACCGAGCCCACCGGCATCGACCTGCCGGGCGAGCCCAGCCAGGCGTCCATCAACAACCTGATTTATTCCGAGGACCAGATGGGCCCGGTGCAGCTGGCCAGCTGCTCGTTCGGCCAGAGCAACAAATACACCCCCATCCAGATGATCACCGCCATTTCGGCCGTGGTGAACGGCGGCAACCTGATGCAGCCCTACATTGTGGCCAAGGAGCTGGACGCCAGCGGCAACGTGGTGAAAAACTACGAGCCGCAGGTGAAGCGCCAGGTCATCACGCCCGAGACCTCCGCCATCATCTGCGACACGCTGGAGCAGATGGTGGCCACCACCTCCAACGGCCAGAACGCCTACCTGGCCGGCTACCGGGTGGGCGGCAAGAGCGGCACCAGCGAAAAGCTGGAGGTGCGCACCAAGGAAGGCCGCGACGCCTACATCTCCAGCTTTGTGGGCTTTGCCCCGGCCGACGACCCGCAGATAGCCGTGCTGGTGGCGCTGGACGAGCCCGAAGACACCAAGATGGGCAACTTCTTCGGCGGCCGCCTGGCGGGCCCCACCGTGCGCGAGATCATTCGCGACAGCATGCAGATACTGGGCGTGGAGGCCAGCTACGACAGCGACGAGGAAAAGGCGCGCGACACCGTGGCCACCCCGCGGCTGATAGACAACGAGCTCTCTTATGCGCAGCGGCTGCTGAACCAGGCTGACCTTACCTACACCGTGGTGGGTGGCGGCAATACCGTGGTGGGTCAGTGCCCGTCTCCCGGCGCGGACGCGCCCTACATGGCCGAAGTGGTTATTTACACCGACAACACCGCCCCCGAGTTTGTAGACCTGCCCGACATGAGCGGCAAAACGCCGTCGGCCGCCATGGAGCAGCTGAAGGGCCTGGGCCTGAACGTGCTGACCACCGGCGCGCCCAACAGCGGCAGCGGCGTGGTGGTGGTGCGGCAGAATATTGAGCCCGGCGCCTCGGTGGAAAAGGGCACCGTCGTTACCCTGACGATGGAGGACATGACCAACATCCAAGACCATTGACAAGTGGCCAGCGGTAAGCTATCTTGGATTGGTTTTAAACAGAGTCACGCATTGCATCCCGCTGTTGGCAGCGTAAACGCCCTGCCAATAGCGGTGCCGCAAGGTTCAGTTGCTTTCTTGTGAAGGAGAAACCGTGGAGTACAAACAGTTGCTGGAGGGCATTGCCCATGGCGGCACGGCGCCCCCCGGGCAGGCCACACTGGTAACGCAGGACAGCCGGCGGGCCGGCCCCGGCGCGGTGTTTGTGGCGGCGCAGGGCAAAAGCGTGGACGGCCACACCTTTGCCGCCGCCGCGCTGGAAGCCGGCGCCGGCATGGTGGTTACCGGCCGGCCCTTGGGCCTGCCAAACGAGGTGACGGTGGAAAACCCGCGTGCTGCCTATGCCCTGATGTGCGCTAACTTCTTTGGCCGCCCGGCCGACAGGCTGACGCTGACCGCCGTGACCGGCACCAACGGGAAAACCACGGTGAGCAGCGTGCTCAAGCAGGTGCTGCAGGCACTGGGGCATCCCTGCGGGCTGATTGGCACCATCCAAAGCGAGATTGGGGAGATGGCTATCCCCGCCAAATACACCACGCCCGAGGCGTGGGATTTGCACGCCCTGCTGGCCCGCATGGTGGCCGCCGGCTGTACCCACGCGGTGATGGAAGCCAGCAGCCAGGCGCTGGCGCAGGACAGATTGCACGGCCTGCGGTTTAGCTTGGGCATCTTCACCAACCTGACGCAGGACCACCTGGACTACCACGGCGACATGCAGGCCTATTTTGCCGCCAAAGCCAGCCTGTTTGCCCAATGCGACGCCCTGCTGGCCAACGTGGACGACGCCTGGGGCCGCCGCCTGATGGACGAGGCCCCCTGCGAGGCCAAACGCGGCTTCTCGGTGGCGGGGCAAAATACCGCCGACTTCACGGCCCGGAATGTGGATTTGCGCAGCGGCGAGGTACGCTTTGCCTTTATGGGCGAGGGCTTCCTGCAGCCGGTGGCCTTCCCCATACCCGGCGGCTACAGCGCGGAAAACGCGCTGGCGGCCGGCGGCGCGGCCGTAATGCTGGGCTGCGAGCCGCCTGCTGTGGCCAAAGCCCTGAGCGGCATTGCCGGGGTGCGTGGCCGCTGCGAGGTGCTGCACAACGGCGCTTTCACCGTAATACGCGACTTTGCCCACACCGGCGACGCGATAGACAAGCTGCTTGCTTCTTTGAAGCCCTTTGTGGCAAGCCGGCTGCTGGTGCTGTTTGGCTGTGCCGGCCAGCGCGACGCCGCCAAACGCCCCGCCATGGGCGCGGCGGCCGCCAGATATGGAGACATGCTGTACATCACCGCCGACAACCCCCGCGAAGAGCCGGTGGCCCAAACCATTGCGGACGCGCTGGAGCCCATTGAGGCCAGCGGCAAGCCCTTTACCGCGGTGCTGGATCGTGAGGCCGCCATCCACCTGGCGCTGGCCGAGGCCCGCCCAGGCGACATGGTGGTGCTGTGCGGCAAGGGCCACGAGGACTACCAGGTGCTGGACGGCCTGACGCTTTACCTGGACGAGCGGGTGGTGGTGGAGGCCTGGCTGGCCCAGCACCCGCCAAATGGCGCCGCGGCCGGCCCCTGACAGGCCGTGGCGGCGCCGAAACAACTTTGAAACAACCGGGTGGTAGCCTGCTGGCAGGTGCGCCCCGTACTCAAATAAAGGCCAAGCCTGTAGAATAAAAAGGAGAAGCGCTCATGAAAAAGACCCTGCTGAAAATTGCGGCCTGCATCTCTGTGGTGGTGCTGCTGGCGGCCACGCTGCCGCTGTCGGCCCTGGCAGCCCGATCGCTTACGGACATTGACAGCGAGATCAAGGAACAGGAACAACGCATGGCCGAGCTGGAAAAGCAGATATCGGCCAACAAGAACAACAAGGCCGCCTACGAGGCCAGCCTGGCCGAGTATGAGGTGGAGTACACCAAGGTGCTGGGGCTGATAGAGGAAAAAGAGGCGGTGATTGCCAGCACCGGGGAAGAGCTGGACGCCAAGAGCGAGGAGCTGAACGACACCCGCGAGAGCATCGACCGCAACCAGGCCCTGTTTGAAAAGCGCCTGCTGGCCATCGCCGACATCAACAGCACCGGCGCCGTGATGGGCACACTGCTGTCGGTGAACAGCTTTTCGGAGTTCATCCAGGCCGCCGACGCCGTCAAGCGCATCTCCTCGCGCGATACCGAGCTTTTGCAGGAGCTGGCCAACCAGCGGGAGCGCTATGCCCGCCAAAAGGCCGAGCTGGAGGACACCATTGCCACGCTGAACGCCCAGTACGAGGAATTGCAGGGCCAACGGGACTACTTCTACACCAAAGCCCAGGAGATGCGCACCAACATTGCCAACGCCGAGTGGGCCATTACCGAGGGCGAGCAGGCCTATGAGGAAAGCGAAGAGAAAGCGGCTGAACTTAAGGCCGAGTACGCCAGGATATTTGCCGAATCGCAGCGCAAGGGCAGCCAGAAGGGCGACGGCTCGGTGCGGTGGGACGGCCCGCTGAAATGGCCGGTGCCGGGCAACACCCGCATCAGCAGCTGGTATGGCGACTACCGCTCGAACACCCGCGGCCACTATGGCATCGACATCCCCGCCGCCGAGGGCACGCCCATCACCGCGGCGGCCAGCGGCACGGTCATTACCTCCGAGTGGCACTACAGCTATGGCTACTACATTGTGATGGACCACGGCGACGGCCTGCGCACCCTGTATGCCCACTGTGTGCAGCTGTATAAAGGTGTGGGCAGCTACGTGAGCGCGGGCGAGGCCATTGCCGGCGTGGGCAACACCGGCAACTCCTTCGGCGCCCACCTGCACTTTGAGGTGCACGACAACGGCGCCCGCCAAAACCCGATAGGCAGCGGCTATCTTTCCGCCTAAGCGGTTGAGGTTCCTGCCACAGTTGTGGTAAACTAATAAGAATAACACGGCCGGCCGCGTGGGGGTTTCCCCACCGCGGCCGTTCCCCGAAAGGAGGTCGTGCAATGAAACCCATTTCTGCCCGCGCATTGCTGCGGGGCCTGTGGCCCCATGCCCCGGCTGGGCTTACCATTACCGCGGTGGTTACCGACAGCCGCGAGGTGGTACCCGGCTGCCTGTTTGTGGCCATTAAAGGGGAACGGGTGGACGGGCACGACTTTGCCGCCGCCGCCTTTGAGGGGGGCGCCGCGCTGGTGCTGGCGCAGCGCGCCATAGAGGGCGTGCCGGGCGACAAGCTGGTTATTGTGCCCGACGTGCTGGACGGGATGATACGCATGGGGGCCAACTACCGCACCGCTTTTTCGCCCCTGATACTGGCCATAACCGGCAGTGTGGGCAAAACCACCACCAAGGAGTTTGCCGCGGCCATATTTTCGGCCTTTGGCGACACGCTAAAGACCGAGGGCAACCAGAACAATGAGATTGGCCTGCCCAAAACGCTGTTCCGGCTGGACGAGACCATCCGCTACGCGGCCATAGAGATGGGCATGCAGGGCCCGGGCGAGATACGCAAGCTGACCAAAGCCGTGCGCCCGGACGCCGCCATCATCACCCGCATTGGCTACGCGCACATAGAGCAGCTGGGCAGCCTGGAGAACGTGCTGCAGGCCAAGCTGGAAGTGGGCGAGGGCCTGCGCTTTGGCAGCCCGCTGATACTGAACGGTGACGACCCCCGCCTGCGCAAGGCGGTGCCGCCCGACGGCCTGCCCATCTTTTGGGCCGGCATAGATAACCCGGAGAATGACGTGCGGGCAGATAAAATACGCAAAGAGGCCCATGGCCAGGTGTTTGAGATCGTGGACCGGCAGTTTGGCCGGTACGAGACCTTCATCCCGGCGCTGGGCCACCATAATGTGGGCAACGCGCTGCTGGCCTACACCGCGGCCACCCGCCTGGGGCTGAACGCCGAGCAATCGGCGGCGGCGCTGGCAGCTTTCCAGCCGGCGGGGTGCCGCCTGCAAACGGAAGAATCCGGCGGGGTTACGCTGATAGAAGACTTTTACAACGCCGGCCCCGATTCCATGCGCGCGGCGCTTGCCGTGCTGGCCGATATGGAACCGGAGGGCCGCCGCGTGGCTGTGCTGGGCGATATGCTGGAGCTGGGCGCCGTGAGCGAGGAGGCCCACCGCGCGCTGGGCGAGCAGGCGGCCAAGGCCGGCGTGGAGCTACTGGTGGGCGTGGGCGAGCGGGCAATGCTTACCGCAGCCGAAGCCGAGCGGCGCGGGCTGCGGGTGTGGCACACCACCAGCAACGCCGAGGCCGCGCGGATACTGCAAAAAGAGGTGCGCAGCGGCGACGCCGTGCTGCTGAAAGCCAGCCGCGGCATGAAGTTTGAAGAGATTTTGCAGGATTTTCTGGCCGGCCGTTAAACGGGGGCCAGAAAATGTGCTTTTCCCACCCCGTAACTTCTGCTATAATGAGATAATATGTGCCGATACGGCCTGTTAAGGCCAGGCCATTCAGGCAAGGGGAGGGCACAGTGCCGCCTGCAGGCGGCGCCCAAGCAATGACATGATCCGGGAAGGTGTGCCCGGGAGGAGACATAGATGGAACAATACGCGGGAATCGTGGCGGCAATTGCGGCTGCGGCGGTCACGGGCCTGTCGGGCTTTTTGCTGGTGCCGCTTTTACGCCGGCTGAAGTTCGGGCAGACCATTAAGGAGATAGGCCCCACCTGGCACAAGGGCAAGCAGGGCACCCCCACCATGGGCGGCATCATGTTTGTGCTGGGCAGCAGTGTGGGCCTGCTGGTGGCCTACCCGCTGCTGGCGGCTGTGCTGGTGCACACCAGCTTCGGCGACGGCGGCGTGCTGGTACTGGGGGTGTTCACGGCCATCGCGTTTGGCGTGGTGGGCTTTGTGGACGATTTCATCAAGGTGGTGCGCAAGCGTAACCTTGGCCTCAGGTTCTGGCCCAAAATCATCATGCAAAGTCTCATTACCATCAGCTTTTTGGTGTCATTGCAGCTGATGGGCCGGCTGTCCACCCTGGTGCGGCTGCCCTTCTTTGGCACCGTGCAGTTTGGCTGGCTGTTTTACCCGCTCAGCTTCTTGCTCATTGTGGGCATTGTCAACGCCGTCAACCTCACCGACGGCCTGGACGGCCTGGCGGCGTCGGTTACCTTCTGGGTGATGGCGGGTTATGTGGTGCTGCTTATCGCTTTCAGCCAGGCGCAGCTCACGCTGTGGGCGGCGGCGCTGGCGGGCAGTTGTATCGGCTTTTTGTTCTGGAACTTCTACCCCGCCAAGGTGTTTATGGGCGACACCGGCAGCATGTTTTTGGGCGGCGCCGTGGTGGCGCTGGGCTACTGTATGGGCCGGCCCGACATCATGATCATCCTCAGCATCCCCTATATCATCGAGGCGCTCAGCGTGGTCATCCAGGTCACCTACTTCAAGCTGACCAAGGGTAAGCGCCTCTTTAAGATGACGCCCATCCACCACCATTTTGAGATGCTGGGCTGGAGCGAAGTGAAAATTGACGTGATGTTCAACATCGCCGCTGTCGTCTGTGCATTTTTGGCCTACCTGTATGGCCACATCCTGGGCTGAGCGCCCGGTTTTATTACCATACAATAAAGAAAGGAGGCGGCGCGATGGACCGCGATACCCTGATGCGCCAGGGCGAAGAACGCCGGCAAAAAACGCTGGATGCAAAGCCTGTGCTGAAAGCCGTGCCCGGCAAGAAGAAAAAGCGCCGCTTCCTGGGCGGGCAGATAGACATCCCCCTGCTGACCATTGTGATTTTGCTGCTGCTGTTTGGCCTGGTGATGCTGTTCTCCGCCTCCTACCCCAACGCCCAGGCCCGGCAGGACGACAGTTATGCCTTCATCAGCAACCAGGTGCAGTTTGCCGTGCTGGGGCTGGTGGGCATGGTGGCGGCCGCTTTTGTGGACTATCGCCTCTGGAAGCGCTTTGCCTGGCCGCTGATGGTGGTGGCGCTGGTGATGCTGGTGGTGGTGCTGGGCTTCACCGACCAAAACGGCGCCCACCGCTGGATATGGATAGGCCCGCTCAGCATTCAGCCCAGCGAGGTGGCCAAGCTGGCCGTCATACTGGTGTTCGCCAAAATGATATCGGCCAACCAGAGCAAAATACGCAGCTTCAAGTATGGTTTTTTCCCCTTCATGCTCATTCTGGGTGTGGTGGCGGTGCTTATGTTTATGGAGCCACACCTGTCGGGCACCATCCTCATTCTGGGCGTGGGCGCGGTGATGATGGTGACCGGCGGCACGCCGCTGCGCTGGCTCATCGCGGTGGCAATTATCGCCATTGGCGCCGCCTGGCTGCTGATGACCCAGTTCCAGGACATCCTGCCGGCCTACGCGCTCAAACGCATAGCCACCTGGCAGGACCCCTTCGGCGTGCCGGCCAAGGACGGCCATCAGGTTATCCAAAGCCTCATCGCCGTGGGCTCGGGCGGGCTGGGCGGCCAGGGCATTGGCAACAGTGTGCAGAAGTACATGTACCTGCCCGAGGTGTACAACGACTATATCTTCGCCGTGGTGTGCGAGGAGCTGGGCCTGATAGGCGCCGTGGCGCTGATTCTGCTGTTCCTGGCGCTGCTGGCCCGCGGCATTTTGCTGGCCCTGCGCGCCAAGGACAAGTTTGGCTCCATGCTGGTCATCGGCATCACGGTGCAAATAGCCCTGCAGGCGCTGTTGCATGTGGCGGTGAATATCAACGCCATCCCCTCTACGGGCATCAGCCTGCCGTTTTTCTCATCGGGCGGCAGCTCGCTGTGTATGCTGCTGGGCGAAATAGGCATTGTGTTGTCGGTTTCGCGCCATGCCCGGCAGACCATGTTGCGCCGCGAGGAGGAGGCCCCGGCCGCAGAGCCGGCAGCCGAGCCGTTACCAGAGAGGGCGGTGGAGAGCGGATAGGGCCCGGAGGGCAAAATTTGGCTCGCGTCGTCGGTATCTGACCGTACGCAACAAGCCAAGGCGAACAAATTTTCCCGCGCCCGGCGAACCAAGCGGCGCGGCCGCGCAGTGTGAGCCGCAAGACCGCGCCCCGCAGGGCGCGTTTCGAGCGCAACCGAGCGTAGCGAGGCTCTTAGCGCGAGATGCGGCAGTATGCCGCCGAGGCGTGGGTGAGAGCTTCCCCACGGCAGCAAATTTGGGGCGAGTACAGCCCTTACCTCGCGCTACGCACCAAAACCGCAATAACCCATTTACAAAACTACAACGCAGACAGGGGTGGTGAAAGGCAAAGTGATGCGCGTACTTTTTGCCGCCGGCGGAACGGCCGGCCATGTAAACCCGGCGCTGGCCATAGCACAGGGCATTGCCGTGCGCTGGCCCGGCGCCGACATTCATTTTGCCGGCCGGCAGGCGGGTATGGAGCGGGGCCTGGTGCAAAAGGCGGGCTACCCGTTCCACCCCATCGAGGTGCGGGGCTTCCAGCGCAAGCCCACCCCCCAAAACGCGGTGCGCAACCTGCAGGCCCTGTGGCACCTGGCCTTTGCGCCCGGCGCCGCACAGAAGATTTTAAAAGCCGTACAGCCCGATGTGGTGATAGGCGCGGGTGGCTATGTGAGCGGCCCGGTGCTGCGCGAGGCGGCCAGGCGCGGCTACAAAACGGCCATCCACGAGCAAAACGCCTGGCCGGGCATGACCAACCGCCTGCTGGCCAAGGATGTGGACGTGATCTTTGCCCCCACCGCCAGCGCGGTGGAGCGCCTGGGCTACCACGCCAAAACCATTGTTACCGGCAACCCGGTGCGCCCCGAGGTGACCATGCAGGACCGTACGGCGGCCCGCCGGGCGCTGGGCGCCGGCGAGAGGCCGGTGCTGCTGAGCTACGGCGGCAGCCTGGGCGCCATGCGGCTGAATCAGGTGGTGGCCGACCTGGCTGAATGGCACCTGGCCCACCGGGACTTTTTGCACATACACGCCACCGGCAGCATTGAGAAGGAAGACTTTGCCGCCCTGGCGAAAGAGAAGGGCATTGCCGGGCGGAAAAACTTTGTCATTCGGGAGTACATAGACGACATGCCGGCCATGCTGGCGGCAGCCGACCTGGTGATTTGCCGGGCGGGCGCGCTTACGCTGGCCGAGCTGGCCGCCGTGGGCCGCGCGGCGGTGCTGGTGCCCTCGCCCAACGTGGCCGAGAACCACCAGCACCACAACGCCATGGAGTTTGCCAAGGTGGGCGCGGCCAAGGTGCTGGAGGAAAGCACCCTGACCGGCCAGCTGCTGATAGACACCGTGGATGCCCTGACCGCCGACCCCGCCGTGCTGCAGCAGATGGGCCAGGCCGCCCACCGGCTGGACCACCCCGACGCGCTGGAGAAGATTATAGATGCGGTGGCGCGGCTGGTAATAGGGTAGGCACACGGGATAGACGATATCAAGTAATATAAAATTAACATATATCAAATTTATATATGTTAATTTTATATTTTACGTGAAACCATAGAAAATTTACCCACCGTGCAGTGCGCGAGGCGGGTGTGATGCCTTGGCAAAGGCAAGGCGGGAGGTGGCCAGGCTGGCAAAAAAGAAAAAAACTGCCCGGCGGCCCAGCCAGCCACAAGGTGAGAACGCCCGGCAGGACGCGCGGCGCCCTTCTGGCCATCAGGCGGGCGCGCCCCGCCGCCCGCAGCAGCCCGGCGGCCCGGCGCAGCACCCGCAGGCCAGCCGCCACGGCCTGCAGCGCGCCAGCGGGGGTGTGCCGCCGGCGGATGCCTTCAACAACCTTAAGCGGCGGCCGCCGCCCAACCTGCCCGGCCCCGGCCGTGAGGAGCACCATGAGCCGCCCGCCGGCCCGTACAGCCATGGCGGCAAGCGCGGCAAAGCCGTGCGCATGCCCGCGCCCGCCCAGCCACCGCCCAAAGCCCCCAAGAGGCCCCAAAAGCCCAAAAAACCGGTGAACCCGGCCAAGCGCCGGCGCCGGCGCCGGCTGGCCGCCATACTGGCTTTGCTGGTGGTGGTGGGCATCGGTGTGTGGCTGTCCTTTACGCTGCTGTTCAAAATAGAAACCTTTGAGCTAAAGGGCGATACCCGATACACGCTGGATGAAGTGTCCACCGTGTTTGCGTTCGAGCCGGGGGAGAGCATGTTTGGCTTCTCGGCCGGCAGCGCCCAAAAGCGCATTGAGGCGCAGCTGCCTTACATTGAAACGGTGAAGGTGCGGCGCAAGCTGCCCTCCACCATCATCTTTGAGGTGGCCGAAGCCACCGAGGCCTACTGCCTGCCCTGGGAGGACGGCTACGCGATAGTGAGCAGCAAGCTGAAGGTGCTGCGCACCACCGACACCGCCCCCGACGACCTGATGCGCATTGAGGGGCTGAGCTGGCTGGAGGTGACGCCGGGCCAGCCGCTTGCCCTGCAGGAGGCCGCCCTGACCCTGGATACCAGCGCGTCAAAAGCGGCGTCGAAGGCGGCATCCTCAAGCGCGGCATCCTCCTCGGTGCCGGACAGCAGCCAGGCGGCCAGCGATACGTCGGATACCTCGACCAGCCAGACGGACGACCCGCCGCAGAGCACCGGCGCGGGTACCGGTGATGACACCCAGCCCGACACTGGCGATGGCGGCGATGAACCCCGTGGTGACGGGGCCGACCCGGATGATCCCACGGGTGACGACACCGGAACAGGTTCCGATACTTCGGATGGCTCGGACATTTCTGCCAGTGTGCCGGATTCCACCCCGCCACCCGAGCCGGAGCCCGAGCCGGTGGTATTGTCGGAAGACCCGGTGGGCAGCTACGAAGCCATGGAGCTGCTGCTGGAGGCGCTGGCCGCCGCCGGCCTGGAAGAAGTGGGCGTGCTGAATGTGGCCGACCCGCTGAACCTGCGCATTGTGTGGCAGGGGCGCATCACGCTGGAGCTGGGCCCTAAAAGCGGCATGGACGAAAAGCTGGCCGCGGCCCAGGTGCTGCTGGCCGGCGGCCAGGGGCTGATAAGCGAGCGCGACAAGGGCACGCTGGACATGCGCTACTATTTAAGCACCGGGCAAAGCTATTTTAAGCCCAGCTAGCGGCCTGTGCGCTTCAAAATGGCGATGCCGGAATGTTTTTGCGCGCCTGGCCGCGCCAATGCCGCCGGCCACAACATTTAGTGCCAATTTTGCCAAAACCGCAGAAAAACGCAAACATTTGGTGGTTTTCTGCCCCAAACCTCTTGAATTCGGCCGACAATTCTGATAAGGTTATGGGTAGTATAGATTTGGACAGTTGCATCCATGCAGGTCAAGGTGGCCTGTTATAGTCGATAATACGATATTAATTTGCTATTTTATGGCTGGGAGACGCCCCATTATACCATGGCAGGAGGATATGCGAATGGCCTTTGTTCTGGATGAGGAAATGCAGAATGTCACCAACATCAAGGTGGTGGGTGTTGGCGGCGGCGGCGGCAATGCCGTGAACCGCATGATTGAGTACGGCCTGCAGGGCGTGGAGTATATTACCATGAACACCGACCAGCAGGTGCTGTTCACCTCCAAGTCTACCCAAAAGGTGCAGCTGGGCAGCAAGCTTACCCGCGGCCGCGGCGCCGGCGGCGACCCCGAGATTGGCCAGCGCAGCGCAGAAGAAAGCCGCGACGAGATTGCCGCCGCACTGAAGGGCGCGCAGATGGCCTTTGTTACCGCCGGCATGGGCGGCGGTACCGGTACGGGCGCGGCGCCCATTGTGGCCGACATTGCCAAGGATATGGGCATTTTGAGCGTGGGCATTGTGACCAAGCCCTTTGCCTTTGAGGGCCGCATGAAAATGCAGCGCGCCGAGGATGGCATCCGGGCACTGCTGGAGCGGGTGGACAGCCTGATTGTGATTCCCAACGAACGCCTGAAGCTGATAAGCGCTGAAAAAATAACCATGGCAAACGCCTTTGCCGCTGCCGACAACGTGCTGCGCCAGGGCGTGGAGAGCATCTCGGCGCTGGTGAACGTGCCCAGCTTCATCAACCTGGACTTTGCCGATGTGCGCAACATCATGCGGGACGCCGGCTACGCCCACATGGGCACCGGCCAGGCCCACGGCGGCAACATGGCGGTGGATGCCGCCAACGCGGCCATCACCAGCCCGCTGCTGGAAACCAGCATCTCGGGCGCGCGGGGCGTCATCATCAACATAACGGCCTCGCCCGATGTATCGCTGGAGGACGTGGAGACCGCCGCCAACATGATTACCGGCGCGGCCCACCCCGACGCCAACATCATCTGGGGCTCCGCCTTTGACGAGGCGATGGCCGACAGCATGCAGATCACCGTCATCGCCACCGGGTTCGACACCAGCGGCACCTCGCAGAGCGGCTCGGCCTTTGGCAAAACCACCTTGGCCTTTGCCAGCGAGGGCCAGGCCGACGACCAGGAAGTGCGCAGCGACGACGACTACTACAACGACATTCTGGATATTCTGAACAAGCGGGACAGCTGAGGCCATAGCCCCTCAAAACAACCGGCGAAGGAAGGATAAGCCGATGCAAAAATTGGTGTATTTGAGCAATAGCCGCGATTTTTCTGAGCGGGGGAACATCAACGACAACCAGTATTTCACACAGATCAATGCACTGCTGAACTAGGGCTGGAAGGTTTCCCACATAACACAGAATGTGGTGGAGGTTGACAACAACCAAAAGCCGGCGCACAAGGAAACGTTTGTGGCGTTTGTGCTGCTTGAAAAGCCTGAGGGGCAAAAGTAGCAGTTCTGCGGGAAAATGCAATTTTTCAGCTAAAACCGGGGTGCCCTTTTGGGGCGCCCCATTTTTGAAAGGACAAAACCATGCGGATAGAACATGTGGCGTTGTGGGCGGAAGACCTGGAGCGGATGCGCGCTTTCTACGAGCGCTATTTTGGCGCACGTGCCGGTGAAAAATACCGCAACCCCACCACGGGCTTTGAGAGCTACTTCCTGCGCTTTGCCGACGGCTGCCGGCTGGAAATTATGACGCGGGGCGAGGTGGTACCCCGGCAGAAGGGCGCATACGACAGCGGCTACGCCCACCTGGCTGTAACCGTGGGCAGCCGCGGTGAAGTGGACGCCCTGACAGCCCGCCTGGCTGCAGACGGCCATACGGTGGCCAGCGGGCCCCGCCAAACCGGTGACGGCTACTATGAAAGCTGCGTGCTGGACCCCGAGGGCAACCGGGTGGAGCTTGTGGCGGAGGCGTAACCCCGCCGGCAGGGTTTGTGCCGTCATTCATTTTAAATACTGCAACAGGCACAAAAAACCGGGGCATCCAGTGCCCCGGTTTTTTTCGATGCCATCATGGGCAAATGGCGTCGTGCTGGGTTTAGTGGCTGGCTTCTACAGGCTCCACGCCGGCAAGCTCCATGCCTTTTTCAAGGTAGCTCTTGTCGGGGGCGCTCTTCAGGGCAATCTCGCCGTCCTGGTAGGTTACAATCATCACGCCATTATTGGGCAATGCCTCGCTGCTGGGCACAAAGCCTTCGCTCAGGTAGAACATCAGGGCCACCTGCACCATGCCGTGGGCCGTTACCAGCACCGGGCCGTCGCCGCCTTCGTTGGCCGCGCCCACTTCGGTCAGGCCGTCCATGATGCGTGCGATAAATGTGTGCCAGTCTTCGCCGCCCTCAATGCCGGCAAAGGTTTCCCACTCGTAGATGTCGGGGTAGGCCTCGCGCAGGGTGCTGCTGGGGTCGCCCTCATAGATGCCAAAGTTCATCTCGCGGAAGCGTTTGTCCCAGGTGGGCGAAAGCTCGCTCTGCATGGAATCCAGCAGGTAGCCGGAGGTCTCGATGCAGCGGGTCATGTCGCTGGTGTAGGCCGCGGCAAAGGTGACGCCGGCGTCCTTCAGGCCCGCGCCCACATAGCCGCTGCTGGCCACGCCGTTTTCCGTCAGGGGAGAGTCGCACCAGCCCTGCACCAGGCTTTTGGTGTTGAACAGGGTTTCGCCATGGCGCACAATATAGATTTCAAGCGCGCCGCTGTCGTCGCCGGCAGCAGTGGAGGAATCGGCTGTCGAAGCATCGGCGGCCGAGGAATCGGTGGCAAAGGCCACCATGCCAAGGCTGAACAGCATGACGGCGGCCAGCGCGAGGGCCAATAATCTCTTTTTCATATAAAGCCTCCTTTTGGGGTGTTATGTTTGATTAATGGGCCGCGCTGGAGGGTTCTACGCCGGCCAGCTCCATGCCTTTGTCCAGGTAGCTTCTGTCGGGGGCGCTCTTCAGGGTCAGGGCGCCGTCCTTGTACTCAACCACCATCACGCCATTATTGGGCAGGGCGTCGCTGGAGGGCACAAAGTCTTCCGCCAGGTCGAACATCAGGGCGGCCTGCACAAAGCCATGGGCGGTTACCAGCACCTTGCCGCCGGTGCCGGCGTTTGCCTCGCCAATCTCGGTCAGGCCGTCTTCAATGCGGGCAATGAAGGTGAGCCAGTCCTCGCCGCCCTCAAAGCCTTCAAAGGTCTGCCACTCGTAAATGTTGGGGTAGGCTTCGCGCAGCTCGCTGGAAGGCGTGCCTTCGTAAATGCCAAAGTTCATCTCGCGGAAGCGGGCGTCGGGTGTGGCGGTAAGGCTGCTGCCCATGGCGTCCAGCAGGTAGCCGGAGGTCTCGATGCAACGGGTCATGTCGCTGGTGTAGGCCGCGTCAAAGGTAATGCCGGCGTCCTTCAGGCCCGCGCCCACGTAGCCGCTGCTGGCCACGCCGTTGTCGGTAAGCGGGGCATCGCTCCAGCCCTGCGCAAAGCCTTTAACATTGAACAGCGTTTCGCCATGCCGCACAATCCACAGTTCCACGGCCTCACTGCCGGTTTCCTCGGGGGTGCTGCTGTCTTCCGGCGTGCTGGAATCCACAGGAGTGGAGCCGCTGGCAGGGGTGCTGGTGCCACCGCTGCTGCTGGAAGTGGTGCTGCAGGCCGCCAGGCCAAACAGCATCACCGTGGCAAGTGCCATTGCCAATAGTCTTTTTTTCATTGTTTTCCTCCTCAAAAGTGGTTTTTCGAGCCAAAACATATATAAATCATAGTCGAAAAACTAGGTCGTGTTGACGCAGACGAACAATTATGATACAAAAAGAGCATGAAAATGCTAAAAAGGCACTACAAACAAATTGAACATATGTTCCCTAAACAGCGGGGCAACGTAGCCTATAGCAACTT
>JAAYCI010000021.1 GCA_012729855.1 Oscillospiraceae bacterium | reverse complement strand
GGCTGCCTAACGTTTTCTCTTGTCTAACTTTTTGGGGTCACTTCATAACCAAGGCGAGCGGCTAAACCTTTTAGCTAATCCCATTGGGGGCAACCGCCTACCGGTGGTGCCTCTCTGTTTTTACTATAGCATGTGCACCGGGTAAAATCAAGTTCTGCTCTCCTTATTCCAGCTTCCCCCGCCGCATCACCAGCATACGCGCTTCAAAGCCCAGGCTTTGCTAAAAAGCCCGGCCGCGGGCGTTCCAGGTGTATACGTCTAAGTCAATGCATTCGGTGCCCAGCCGGGCCAGCAGCGCGTGAAAGGCTTTGGTGCCGTTGCCGCTGCGCCGGTGTTCGCGGCTGATGAAAAAATCCACCAGGTAGGGCGGGGTTTTGCGGGTGTTCACCAGCGCGTAGCCCAGCGGCGCGCCGTCGGCGGTGTGGAACAGCCAGGGCACGCAGCCGTCGGCCATATGGCCTTGCAGGCGCTGCAGGAATTCGGCGTCGGTCAGGGTGCGGTCGCTTTTTTCATCCTCAAACAGCTGGCGGGTCATGCCGGCCACCAGCGGGTATTGGGCGGTGCTGGCTTGCGTGAGTGTCATTGCGGTTCCCCCTCTGGCTCTAAATTACCACCGGCCCTGGTGGTGATGGCCTTGTTCTTCCATCGCCCACTGATGAAGTAGGGGATGGTGATGGCCAGGCCAAACACAAAGCCGATGGGATAGCAGAAGTGCATATTGTCGCGGCCGAACCAGTCGGCCAGCAGGTAGGCGGCCGGCAGGCGCGCCGCCCACAGCCCCACAATGGAAGAGATCATGGGGATAAGCGGCGCCCCGGCCCCGCGCAGCACACTGTTCATCACAAAGCTGATGGCCAGCATCCAGTAAAACGGCATGATGCGGTTGATGAACGCCATGCCGGCGGTGATGACCTCGGGGTCGTCGGTGAACAGGCGCATCAGCGTGGGCCCGGCCGGGATGATGAGCAGCCCCAGCACCGAGAACGCCAGCGCCAGCACCAGCGACGCTTTCATGCCGCCGTACACGCGGTCTATCTTGCCGGCGCCCATATTTTGCCCGGTAAAGGTGGTAACGGCAATGGAAATGCTTTGAATGGGGAAGAAGGCGAAGGTGTCCAGCTTGTTGGCCCCGCTGAAGCCCGCCGCGTAAACCGAGCCATAGGTGTTCACCAGCCGCGTCATCAAAATGGTGCCCAGGCTGAACAGCATCTGCTGGATGCCCGCCGGGATGCCCAGCCGGATGATCTGCCAGAAGATGCGCCTGTCGAATCTGAAGTTGAACGGCCGGATGTGAATCTCGGGGTATTTTCGGTTGATGTAAACGATGCCGAAAACCCAGCTGAACGTTTGGGCAATGATGGTGGCAATGGCCACGCCGGCCACCCCCCAGGGAACCACCAGCACCAAAAACAGGTCCAGCCCAATGTTAATCACGCAGGCAATGGCCAAAAACAGCAGCGGGGTTTTGCTGTCGCCCAGCCCCTGCAAAATGCCGGCGTTGCAGTTGTACCCCAGCGAGCCGATGAGCCCGCCCATCAGGATAACCAGGTAGAGCCAGGCCTCGTCGCGGGCGTCGGCGGGAATGCTGATGAGGTCCAGGATGGGGTTGGTGAAAACAATGCCCAGAATGCAGATGGGAATGGCGCCCACTATAATAGAAGTATAAACGGTGTCCACCGTGCGGCGTAAATTGTCCTGCTGGTTCGCGCCGTAGTATTGGCTCACCATTACCATGGCGCCGCTGCCCAGGCCCATAAACAGGCTGGCCAGCATGAAGATGACCGGGAACGCAGCCCCCACCGCGGCCAGCGCCGTGTGCCCCACAAACCGGCCAACGACCATGCTGTCCACCATATTGTAAAGCTGCTGCAGCACGTTGCCTATGATAAGCGGGATGGAGAAACTGAGGATCAGCTTGTAAGGGCTGCCCTGCGTCATGTCTTTGGATGCGCTGAGACGGGCCTTTGCCATGGGTGCTCGCCTTCCTTCCTGTGGGATTTCCGCCTGCCACAAAACCAGAGCCGCGCGGCGTAGCACCGCCGTATAGCGCCGGGTGACAAGCAGAGAGCAATAGAAATATTGTATCTGAACGGAGAACAGCAGTCAAGTTTTTTTCTTTAGGCAGCCACATGGCAGCCACATGGGCAGCCGCGTGTAGATGAAAGCGGAAACCAAAAATGGCATGCGAGCATGCAGGCGATAACAGGAGTAATATGGAGAATGGGCGAGATTGAGAAATGCCAATTGAAACAAGGGCGAAAAACGGTTGACAAAGCTTTGCGCGCTGGGCTATAATACATCTTGCGCCTTGTGCGCGCATCTGTAAAGCATCACGGGCTGCTGTTTTGGGCAGCATACCCTGATTTTTTAGGAGGAAAGACCATGAGCACCACACTAGCGAAACCGGCCGAAGTCAAGCGCAAATGGTACCTGCTGGACGCCGCCGGAAAGCCGCTGGGCCGGGTGGCCGCACAGGCGGCCGTTCTGTTGCGCGGCAAACACAAGGTAGACTACACCCCCCACGTAGACTGCGGCGACCATGTGGTTATTGTAAACTGCGACAAAGCCGTGCTTACCGGCAACAAGCTGGAGAAGAAATACTACCAGCGCCACACCGGCTGGGTGGGCGGCCTGAAGGAAGTGCAGTACAGCAAGCTGATGGCCGAGCGCAGCGACTTTGCCATGACGCTGGCCGTGAAGGGCATGCTGCCCCACAACACGCTGGGCGCAAACGCTTTGAAACGCCTGCGGGTGTACAAAGGCGCCGAGCACAAAAACGAAGCACAGAAGCCCCAGGCTTATACACTGTAAGGAGGCGGAATGATGTACGAGACCAAGCCCTATTTTTATGGCACCGGCCGCCGCAAAAGCTCTGTGGCGCGTGTGCGTGTGTACAACGGCAACGGCAAAATCACCATCAACGACCGTGACATAGACGACTATTTTGGCCTGGAGACCCTGAAGCTGATTGTGCGCCAGCCGCTGGTGCTTACACAAACGGGCGAGCGCTTCGACATTGCCGTGCGTGTGGCCGGCGGCGGTGTGTCCGGCCAGGCGGGCGCCATCCGGCATGGCATTTCCCGCGCGCTGCTGCAGTTCGACGAGGCCCTGCGCCCCCAGCTGAAAAAGGCGGGCTTCCTCACCCGCGACCCCCGCATGAAGGAGCGCAAGAAGTACGGCCTCAAGGCCGCTCGCCGCGCACCCCAGTTCTCGAAGCGTTGAGGATTACCGGTATATCGCAAAAGTCGGGCCAAGCTTTTGGCCCGGCTTTTTGTCCCTCGCATTTTTATACAAGGGCGAAGCACTTGTGGCAGGTTGAATACACGAAGTTGGTTCAAAGGGAAGAAGAGGGAAGCCTATGAGCAAAAAGGAACAGGAAAATTTGCAGCAGGACTTGCAGCAGCAGGAACTGGCGCCAGCCGAAGCAATAGGCCCCGAAGGGCGGGCCGAGCTGGAAAAGCAGCGGCAGGAAGCACTGGTGCGCCGCAACAAGATGGGCAATATGCCGGTGGGGCGGCTGCTGGTAAGCATGTCGGTGCCCATCATCATCAGCATGCTTGTGCAGGCGCTGTACAATATTGTAGACAGCATATTTGTGGCGCAGCTGGGTGAAGAGGCCCTGGCGGCTGTGGGTTTTGCCTTCCCGCTGCAGAATTTGATGATTGCCGTGGCGGTGGGCACCGGCGTGGGCATGAACAGTGTGCTGGGCCGCCGCCTGGGCGAGAAAAACGTGACCGCCGCCAACCGGGTAGCGGTGAATGGGCTGTTTTTGGCGGTGGCCAGCTGGGCCGTTTTTGCGCTGCTGGGCTTTTTTGGCTCGGCCTGGTATGTGTCGGCCTTTGCCGACAACAGCATCACCGGGGGCGTGGCCCAAATGGCCGAGAGCTACCTGAGCATTGTATGTATCGGCTCGCTGGGGTTGTTCCTGGCGGTTACCACCGAGCGGCTTTTACAGGCAACCGGGCGCACGGTGTTTTCCATGGTGTCGCAGATGGTTGGCGCGGTCCTCAACATCATTTTGGACCCCATCATGATCTTCGGCTGGTTTGGCTTTCCGGCCATGGGGGTGGCCGGCGCGGCGCTGGCCACGGTCATCGGCCAGTTTGGCAGCATGATTCTGGCCATAGCGTACAACAAGCTGAAAAACCATGAACTGAACCTCAGCCTCAAGGGCTTTCGCCCCAACTGGACGGCCATCAAGCACATCTACCGGGTGGGTGTGCCCAGCATCATCATGCAGTCGCTGGGCAGCGTGATGCTCTTCTGCATGAACCTGATCATGGTGCCCTTTGGCACCACGGCGGTCTCGGTGCTCAGTGTTTATTTCCGGCTGCAAAGCTTTATCTTTATGCCGGTGTTTGGCCTGAACAGCGGCATGATCCCCATCATTGCCTTCAACTATGGGGCGCAAAACCGGCTGCGCATCGAAAAGACCATCCAGCGCTGCGTGGTGGTGGCGGTGGCCATTATGTTGTTTGGCACGGCGCTGTTCTGGATATTCCCGGGCTTTTTGCTGGGCCTGTTCGACGCCGGCCCGGCCATGCTGGAGCTGGGCACCCATGCGCTGCGCCGCACCAGCATTGCATTCCCGTTCGTCGGGGTCAGCATCGTGTTTTCGGGTGTGTTCCAGGCCCTGGGGCGCGGCGCCTACAGCCTTATCGTTTCGCTCATCCGCCAGCTGGGCATCATGATTCCTGCCGCGTGGCTATTGGCGCAGCTGGGCGGGGCCGAACTCATCTGGTTTTCGGGCCCCATTGCGGAGATCAGCTGTATGTTCATCGCTATTGCGTTCTTCCGCATGGCGTATAAAAAAATCATCAAGCCCCTGCCGCTGGGGGCGCCTTGATGCCGCTTCCACTGGGAAAAAATAAACCAAACAGTGGCATTGCCGCGCGGGATGTGCTATACTTTTTTATATCTTGCCGCGGCGGGCGCGCTTTGGCGCAGCCCGCCGGGTGGAGAGGACGGTGTTTCGGTGGCCGAACAGCAGGGCTATGAGTATGAGCAATTTGCCCCACAAACGGGTGGGCGTTTGTTCAGTAACGCGATGTTTGGGTTTAATAAGGAAGAAGTGCTGGAGTACCTGGATGAGCTGGCCGACGAAAACTACCAGCGCCAGGAAGCCGCCGAGATGCGCAGCCAGGAGCTGACCCAGCGCCTGGCCGAGCTGGAGGCTGCGCTGGCCGCCCAGCAGGCCCAGTTGGCCGAGGCCGCCGAAGCGGGCGCCAATGCCCTGCCCACCGCCGAGTGGGAGGCCGACCAGGCCCGCCTGGCCGAGCTGGGCGAGGAGCTGGACATAGCCAAGGCCGCCACCCAGCAGGCCGAGGAAGATCTGGCCGAAGTGCGCGACCAGCTGTATAATCTGCAGCAGGAAAATGCCTGGCTGCGTGAAGAATACCAAAAAAATGAAGTGCAGTTGGCGGACATGCACCGCCAGTTGGACCAAATGGCCGAAGCGGCCCGCAACCGCCCGCAGAACGCCGAGGCCGAAAAGCAGATAGCCGAGCTGCGCCAGCAGCTGGAGGAAGCGCTGGCGGCCCCCAAAGAAGTACGCACGAACGAGGCCAGTGCGGCTATTATTGCCGATGCAAACGCCGAGGCCGAGCGGATACGCGCGGTGGCGGTGGATGAAAAGGAGCGCCTGCATCGTCAGGTGCGCAGCAGTGCCGGGGGCCTCGCCAAGAGCATCACCAACCTGAAGGGCGAAGTGACGGTGGTGGAGCGGGATGTCTCGCAGGTGCTGGAGTCGGTACAGACCTCGCTGACCGACGTGTTGGCGGCACTGAACCGCACCGAACAGAACCTGAACACCTTTGGCGTGCAGGTGGAGCGTTTCCCCGCCAGTGCGGCGCCGGTGCCCAAGCCCCAGCAGCAGGTGGTGTACTTCCAGCCGGGGCAGCAGCCCATAGGCCCGGCCCAAACCCGCCGCGCCCGCAACGCCGAGCCGGCCGAGAGCCTGGGGCAGGGCGGCTTCCAGCGGGTGTGGCCCGCCACTGCCGGCCGCAACAGCAACCTGCGGCCCTTCCGGCCCACCTACTCCAACAGCCCCACCACCCAGGCGGCCTACTGGCCGCAGGCTGCCGAGGCCTGGGAGCCCCAAGGCGCCCCGGAAGGGGAGGAGCGCATCCGCGCGCTGGCCGAGACACTGGTGGAAACCCTGGTGCAGATGCTGAACGGGTAGTTTTAAAACGATATAGCATATCAAAAGAACGGCAGGGCGTGGCCCTGCTGTTTTTTTAATATGCGTACAGGCTTTAAAAAGAACGCTGTACGCAAGGCGGCGGCAGCTGAAAAAAGCTGTCGAAAAATGTTAGCACTCTAAGAAGTAGAGTGCTAAAAAGTTGCAGTTCCTTTACAGACTCACAATATATTTTTCATAAAGTAGGGGTATCATAATGGCATAAAGCAGGCACGGGCACGCGAGCAAATGGACTGCATTACCCGAAAAGGATACGCGGATGCGCCCGCGCCCGGATGCCAATTGATACAATGAAAGGATGAGCGCTTATGTACAGCATGGTACCCTTTAGCCGCCGAGACAACAGCATTTTCCGTTTTATGGACGATATTGAGAATGGCTTCTTCAACAACAACATCAGTGGCGTAGGGCAGTTCCGTACCGATATCAAGGAGCAGGACGGCAACTACCTGCTGGAGGCCGAATTGCCCGGCTTCGACAAGAAAGACATCCATGTGGAGGTGGACGGCGATATGCTGACCATCTCGGCCAGCCACGAAGAGAAGAACGACGAAAAGGACAAAGAAGGCAACTATATCCGCCGTGAGCGCCGCTATGGCAGCTTCTCCCGCAGCTTCAACGCGAATGGGATAGACCTGGACAAGATTACGGCGGACTACAAAGATGGCGTGCTGAGCCTGACAATGCCCAAGGCCGCCGAAACAAAGCCGGAGATCAGGAAAATTGAGATTGGCGGATAAAAAGCAAGCCCGCCAGTTATTTGGGTAGGCCGATGCCTGCCTTTCACATAAAAAGCGCCTGCCTGTGGGTTCCCACAGGGCAGGCGCTTTTCTATTGTCCACGGCCGCCAGTGCATCATTCAGGCGCCAAGCGGCTGAGCTTGTGGATAAGCTCCGTCCGCTTGCGGGCGTCGGTCTTGGTGAATATCTTGCTGATATGTGTTTTGGTGGTGTGGTCGCTGATGAACATCTGCTCGCTGATCTGTTTGTTGGTCATGCCCTGCAGGATGAACGACGCCACCTGGATCTCGCGGTTGGTCAGGCCGTAACGCAGGCAGGCCTGCAGGTCTACCACTTCGGCCGGCTGGGCCAGCATGGTAACGGCATAGTAGATATTCATCTTGCCGGTTACGTCTTCGGTGGAAAGGCTCTTGATGGTGGCCACGTAGCACTGCTCAAAACCAACATACCGGAGGTTGGCCGGTTTGTCCACTATCCCCCACAGCGGCTCGCGGTTCCGGGTTACAAAATCTTGCACGACGGCCACGGTGCTGCTGCCGCGCATCACCACGGGGATGAGGCCCTCCGGGTCGCGCGTTTTGTGGTAATGGGCCTGGATGTCTGCACAGTATTCCTGGGCCTTTGTGTTGTGGCAAAGCACCATGAAGGTGTTGTCCAAAATAAAACTGCCATAGCCCAGCCCCATGTAATAGCGGTGTGCCAGGTTCAGCTCAGCTTGCAGTTTGGCTTTTTCCACATAGGCTTTATAGGCTTGGGTGATATAGGGACAAATAGTTTCGGCCAGTGCGCGATCATCCGGGCCGAAGGGGCTTTCGTGCTGCAGGCGGTGCAAGGCGATGGCGCCCAGCTGCATGCCGTCGTGGTTCAGCTGGATGAGCATTTGGTGGCGCAGCCCGCTGTGTGCCAGCTCGGCATAGGCGGGCGTTTTGTGGTACGCCTCCAGCGGCATGATGTCCTGTGGCAGCAGCACCGGGCAGGCATATTGCTCGGGGATCAGGTGCTCGGGCCAGAAGATACTGTCTTTATGCGGCCCGCCAAAGTAACGGTACAGCCCGGCGCGGGGTATGTCAATAGAGACCGATTCGACAAAAGGCTCCTGCGCATAGGGGCGGTCGATGGGGAAGGCCTGCCCAAAGCTGAACCGGGGAAAGAAAAGCGCGTGGGCATAACCGAAATGCTTTTTCAACAGACGCAGCAGCGATAGCGGGAAACGCCCGGTGTCGGCAAACAATTCGTACACGAATGCCCCTATGTTGTCGTGGTCCAGCGTTAATGCCATGCCGCGCCTCCCCTGTGCTTTGGGCGGTACACCCTGCGCCGCGGCAGGCGGCGGTAGTGTACGGCCAGTTTCAGTATAGCCCGAAAAAGCCCAAAGGGCAACAATGCCCCGCCGGGCGAAAGGGTGAGATTTGGGGCGGGAAAAGCCATATTTCCGGCGGATGGCGCCACCAGAAATAGGCAGTATTTTATAGACTTATACGCGATGCTTTTGTGCGGTTTACCACCTATGATAATAGAAGAAGCATGCTTGCACAAGCGCTGCCTCAGCCACTGAGAGGGATTTATTTACAACGCGGCCATTTTTTCAAACCTGCTTGACGGCACATTCCGTTTCCTTGAAAACCACAAAGTAGACAAGGGGTGAAGTTCATTGAGTAAAAAAATGGGTTCCGACAAGTATGGCCCGAAAACCAAATACCTGATGCTGGTGTTTGTGTGCCTGTTTATATTCTTGGTAAGCGGGTTTGGGGCCACCACCTTCAACCTGCTGCAGGTTACCGTGGCCACAGAGCTGGGCTGGACACCCGCCGAGCGTGCCGTGGTAGCCACGGCCTACTCCACCGGCATGATCTGGTTCGCCTTTTTCTCCGGCATTTTGGCGGACAAGGTGAATATCAAGCGCATGATGGGCTCGCTGATCGTCGCATTGTCGGTGTTCATCGTTCTGCGCGCGTTTTTGGTGGGGGTTACGCTGTATTACATCATCATGTTTGGCTCGGGCGTGCTGGTTTCTCTCTTCATTCCGGTGGGCAGCAAAATCATTCCGCTGTGGTTTGGCTCCAAGCAGCTGGCCGTGGCCAACGGGGTGCTCACCTCCTCCAACCCGCTGGGGCAGTTTGCCGCCAACTTTTTCGCCCTGCCGCTCATCGGCGCGCTGGGTGGCCGCTGGCAAAACCTGTACATCCTGCTGGGTATCCTGATTGCCGTGCTGGGCATTTGCATCTTCATCTTTGGCAAAAACCGCCGCAGCCTGGATGCGGAGCTGCGCTCGGACCAGATCTCAGGTGAAAAAGACGTGGGCATCTGGAAGAACATCAAAGAAGTGGTGAAGGTGCCGCAGATGTGGCTGTACATTATGGCCAGCGCCGTTTTTGTGGGCGCGGTGCTTGGCGGCGGCTCGCAGCTGTATGTGGTGCTTCAGGTAGACCCGCGCTGGGGGCTGGGCGCCGCGGCGCCGGGCCAGATCACGGCCATGAACAACATTGGCTCCATGATCATGTATATTGTGTGGCCGCTGCTGATAGGCAAGTTTATGGCCAAGCACTATGACCGCAACTACCGGCTGGTGGCCATCATTTGCGGGGTGCTTTCCGCCATTGCGTCTTTTGTGGCGGTGCGCTCCTTCAACTTTACCACCATCAGGGTGTTATTCATTGCCAACGGCATCATGTTTGGGCAAATAATACCGGCGCCCAAGGTGCTGATGATGCGCCTGCCACAAATTTCCGGCGCGCGTGCCGGTACGGCGCTGGGCATACTTACAACGCTGGAGCGCGTGAGCCAGACGGTGTTCACCGCCATTTTTGGGGCGGTGCTGGCCACCAATACCGTCAACCCGTCCGACCAGTTGTCCTGGATGTACCTGCTGTATGCGGTGGCTCCGGCGCTGATCATTGTGGCTTGGATACTGGACAACCGCCAGAAGAAAAAAGCGGCCGCCGCCGTGCCTGCACAATAATCCTGTTTTGCCCATTATCCCTCTCTGCATCGGGCAACCCATAGCCGGCACAAACACCCCGGTATAGCGGTACTGTCAAGATTTATGCGCAAAATAGGAAACGAGGCCAAAAGGTTGCTGTTCAGCTAACGGCAGCATCCAGGTCTGCGGTCAGATTTTCGAGATGCTTCATGTTCATGTACTTCTTGTTGCC
>JAAYCI010000020.1 GCA_012729855.1 Oscillospiraceae bacterium | reverse complement strand
GTGCCGATATCGGCCTGAAAACGACCGAGCGGCAACCTCTGTTTCGCTACGCTCCACTTCGGTTGCCGCTCAGGGATAGGTTCCGCACTAACATTGTGATTGGTACAAAAAACGGGGGCAGCTCAGTTGCACAGGGACAGCACCATGCGGGCGGCCAGTTCCTGGGCGTCCAGCACGCTCTCGCGCAAAATGCCCGGCTCACCGTGGATGCCCACGCCGTACTCGATCTCGTCCCGGCCCAGCTCAAAGGTGGGCTCGCCCTTGGCGGGCACCGTGCAGCTGGTAAGCGCAAAGCCAATGCTGCGCACGTTGGCCACCACTTTTTCGGCCACGGCCTTCACCTCGGCCAGGCTTTTGCCCTGCTCGGCGGCCGCGCCGGCAATCTTGTGCACAAACACGGTGCCGGCCACGCCGCGCTGGCCCACGGTATACAGGCTGTCCTGCACGGCAATGTCGTCGTCTACCTTCACAAAGTCCACGTTCAGGCCGTCTTCCCTAGCCAGGGCGGCGGCGTTGGAGAAGTTCATCATGTCGCCGCTGTAGTTCTTGATGATGAGCAGGGTGCCCTTGTCGGACGCGGTATCTTTGATGGCCTGGTACACCTGTATCTGCGAGGGCGAGGCGAACACGTCGCCGCAAACGGCGGCGTCCAGCATGCCGGTGCCAATGAAGCCGGCATGGGCAGGCTCGTGCCCGCTGCCGCCGCCGCTTATCAGGCTCACCTTGCCTTTGTTCAGCGCCTTTTTGCGGACGACCCGGTACTTGCTGTCCAGCTCCAGCTCGGGGTGGGCCAGCACAATGCCGCCCAGCATCTCATTCACAACGTCCTCGGGCCGGTTGATGATTTTTTTCATGGCTGATCAGACCCCTTTTTTGTATTGCTTGCCCAGGTTGTCGGCCACCACGATGGCCGCGGCCACCATGTCGGGCGTTACCGGGAAGGGCATGGCGTGCACCGATTCCTCGGGGATGCAGGCCTTTTCGGCCACCTCGGCCAGCTGCGCGTCGGTGATGCTCATAACGCCCAGATCCTCAAAGCAAACGGGCAGGCCCACGGTTACGCAAAAGTCCAGCACTTCTTCAATCTCCGCCATGTCGGCATTTTCCAGCACCAGCTGGCACAGCGTGCCAAAGGCCACCTTCTCGCCGTGGAAATAGTGGTGGGTCTCCTCCAGTATGGTCAGGCCGTCGTGGATGGCGTGCGCGCCAGCCAGGCCGCCGCTCTCAAAGCCCAGCCCGGAAAGCAGAATGTTGGCCTCGATGATGTTCTCCAGCGCCGGGGATACCTTGTGGCATTCATTCGCCGCTTTGGCTTTCACGCCGTCGCTCAGCAGGGTCTCGTAGCACAGGGTGGCCAGGGCCAGGGCGGTTTTGGTGCCCTTGGCCGGCGGGGCCACGCCCTCGCGGGCGCCGCAGGGCAGCCCGGCGTTCACGTTGGAATAAGACGCCGCCGTGGCGCGGGCCTCGAAGTAGGTGGACAGCGCGTCGCCCATGCCCGAAACCAGAAACCGCACCGGGGCGCTGGCGATGACGGTGGTGTCCACCAGCACCACACTGGGGCTCTGCTTGAAGTAGGCGTAGTCGTCGAACGCGCCGTCCTCGGTGTACAGCACGGCCGAGTGGCTGGTGGGGGCGTCGGTGGCGGCGATGGTGGGCACAATGATGAGCGCCTCGCCCTCGGCCACGCACTTGGCGGTGTCAATGGCTTTGCCGCCGCCCAGGCCAATGGTGCAGTCGCAGCGGTTCTCCTTGGCCACGGCCTGCAGGCGGGCCACCTCCTGGCGGCTGCACTCGCCGCGGAAGCCGCTTTCCACAAAGGTCACGCCAAACTTTTGGGCAGTGGCGTCCAGCTTGCCCTTCACGCGGGCCACGTCGTCGGGGTGGGCAATCAGCAGGGCCGATTTGCCAAAGGTGCCTACAAAGTAGCCCAGGTTCAGCAGCTCGTCTTCCCCCTGCACGTATTTAGTGGGGCAAATAAAGGCCTTTCTCATGATGCTATTCCTCCTTTATATTCACGGCGGTTTGAAGCTTTTTGTCGAGTATGCTACTATTATGCGCCCATAATGTTATGGCGTCATCGCACGCTTTTGTCGCATTATTGCTATTGACGATGGTGTTTTTTTGACTTTTGTGTTGAAATGTGTACTTATTGGTGGTAAAATATACACATTGATAAAAATGACGGCGAAACAATTGCACATGTTGCACAACACCTACTGAAAAGGAGCACCCATGCGTACTGGGTTTTTGAACTTAGAGCAAATTTTGGACATAAAAAAGTGGCAAATTTTGCAGGATTCCCTGGCCGAGGCCACCAAGCTGGCCATCATCACGGTGGACTACAAGGGCATACCGGTGACCCGCCACAGCAGCCGGCGGCCCTTCTGCCACCATGTGCGCACCGACCCCGAGCTGGTGAAGTACTGCCACAAGTGCGACTCCCGCGGCGGGCTGGAGGCCGTGCGCACCAACGCGCCCTATATCTATATGTGCCATTGCAATATTGTGGACCTGGCCGTGCCCATTATGATAGACGGCCAGTACATAGGCGCCACCATGGCCGGGCAGGTGCGCCTGCCCGACGACGAGCAGGGCACGCAGCTGGAAAAGATACTGATATCCCCCAATAAAAGCCTGTTTGAAACCGAGGAGCTGCTGCGCCTGCACAAGGCCATTCCCGTGCTGCCCTTTAAGGAGATAGAGTCCATGGCGCACATGCTGTTCGATTTGTGCAGCTATGTGGTGGAGGAGGCCATCAACAAAAACCTGCTGGTGGAGATGTACGAGCAGATGAACGCCCGCCCGCAGGCCACCAAAGCCGCCGATATCTTCCACGGCTACCCCACCAGCAGCATCGAGTTTGCCAAGCGCACCATGAAGAGTGCCACCACGCGGTCTTACATCACCACCGCCGACGATGCCCGCCCGGTGTGCAAAAATCCGGTGCTCAAGCCGGCGCTGGATTATATCTACGAAAACAAGGGCGAGGCCGTCACCCAAAAGCAGATGGCCGGGCTGTGCCATATCAGCACCAGCCATTTCAGCCGGCTGTTCGCCAAGGAGATTGGCGAGGGATTCTCCGCCTTTTTGGCCCGGCAGAAGGTGGAGTGGTCCAAGCAGCTACTGGAGAAAACCGAGCTGTCGGTGAACCAGATCAGCGACGAGCTGGGCTTCAGCAGCCCGGGGTATTACATCAAAACCTTCAAGCGCTGCGAAAACCTGACGCCGGCCATCTACCGGAAGTATTATATGGCGCGGAAGTAGGTGCAGGCCAACCAGGCAACAAAAACGCCTGAGCAGTTGCGCCCGGCAGTTTCGTTTCACAAAAGCAATGGAGCGCAACGCTCCACTTGAAAGATATCTGGCCATTCGCTATAATGGTTTCAGACTGACGAGAGGGGCTGCAGTATGGCGCTTACAAAAGAAGACTTGCAGGCTATCCAGCAATTACTACAACCCATATATGATGAACAGGCCACCATTCGGACAGAAATGGCTGAGGGTTTTGAGGATACGCGCAATGAACAAGCAGCCATACGGGCAGAAATGGCTGAAGGTTTTAAGAATACGCGCAATGAACAGGCTGCCATCCGGGCAGAAATGGCTGAGGGTTTTGAGAATACGCGCAATGAACAGGCTGCCATACGGGCAGAAATGGTTGAAGGTTTTGAGAATACGCACAATGAACAGGCTGCCATCCGGGCAGAAATGGTTGAAGGTTTTGAGAATGCGCGCAATGAACAGGCCGCCATTCGGGCAGAAATGGCTGAAGGTTTTGAGAATACGCGCAATGAACAGGCAGCCATACGGACAGAAATGGCTGAAGGTTTTGAGAATACGCGCAATGAACAAACAGCCATTCGGGCAGAAACGGCTGAAAACTTTGAGCGAGTACACGGTGACATCGCCAACCTCTACCAAAATTATGACAAGCAGATGAAGCTATTGAATGAGAACCTGCCAAATGCTGTTGCAAGGCATGAGGCCGTTGCAGCCCTTGAGGCCCAAGTGGAAAATCATGCCAACCGCATTTCCGCTCTTGAGCAAAAAGCCGCGAATGGCTGATATACCTATATCGTGCAAACTTTACACATCTTTCAGCATTATGATAAAACCCGCCCAAGACCCGGGCGGGTTTTATTTTTGCAATTATTGTTAATACATATATATCTGGCAGGGGATCATGCCATTGTACACCTTTCGGCGCTTTTTGGCGCGGCGGCCAAAGTGCTTTTCAAAGTCGGCGTCGGCGGTGATGATATGGGCGGCCGCCGGTGGATTTTGGGCAATGGCCTTGCCCAGCGTCGCCTCCAGCGCGGCCACGGCTTTGGCGTCCATCATGCGCTCGCCGTAGGGCGGGTTGGCCAGCACCAGGGCGTCTGGCGCGGGCACAAAGCTGGCCACGTCGCGCACCTCAAAGCGGCAGCAGTCGGCCACGCCGGCCTTGGCGGCGTTGGCCGCCGCCAGCCTGATGGCCGCGGGGTCGTTGTCGCTGCCTTCGCCGGTAAAGGCGGCATCGGGCCGGGCCTCGGCGCGGGCTTTCTCGCGCGCTGCGTCAAACAGGCCGGCCGGCAGGAAGGCATAGTGCTCGGCCGCGAAGCGGCGGTGCAGCCCCGGGGCCAGGTTGCGGGCTTTCAGCGCGGCTTCAATCACCAGCGTGCCGCTGCCGCAGAAGGGGTCCTGCACCTGGCTGTCCCGCCGCACGCGGGCAAAGTCGGCCATGGCGGCGGCCAGTGTTTCTTTCAGGGGCGCGGCGCCGGCGGCCGGGCGGTAGCCCCGCTTGTGCAGGCCGTCGCCCGAGGTATCCAAAAACACCTCGGCCAGGTCCTTGCGGATGGAAAACCGGATGCGGTACTGCGCGCCGCGCTCGGGCAGGAACGCCACCTTGTGGCCCTTGCGCAGGCGCTCCACCACCGCTTTTTTCACAATGCTCTGGCAGGCCGGCACGCTGGACAGCGTGCTGGACAGGCTGGAGCCCTTGACTGGGAACTGGGCGTCGCGGGGGATGTAGTCCTCCCACGGCAGCGCGAAAACACCGTCGAACAGGTCATCAAAAGTGGGGGCCGGAAAGCTGGCCAGGCGTATCATGATGCGTTCGGTGCATCGGCTCCACAGGTTGGCCTCGGCCAGCAGCTGCGCGCCGCCGGTAAAGCTGATGCGCCCGTCGGTCACCTGCACGTTCCCGGCGCCCAGGCGCCTGAAATCAAACACGGCGGCGGATTCCAGCCCGAAATAACAGGGCGCGGTGAATTCAAACTGCATGTTTCCCTCCCTGCCGCAGGCCCTCGGACGTTTCCAGTGTGCGCCGCAGCGCTTTTTGGTAAAGTTTGGTGCGCCGCATGGCAAAAAACAGCAGCGCCATCACGCCCGACGCGGCCAGCGTGTCCGACAGGAAGTGCCGGCCGATCCACATGCGGGCCAGCGCCATGGCGGCGATGAACACCCAGCAGAACGCCAGCACCCAGCCGCGGCGGCGGCGCCAGGCGGGGAATAAATCGCACAGCACCAGCAGCACCAGAATACAGGCGGCGTTGGCCGTGTGGCCCGACGGGAACGAGCTGCCCCCGGGGCCAAAGGGCTCGTACCAGGCGCGGAAGGCGTCAAAGCTGCCGGTGGCCAGCATGTCGTCGAAGCGGGGCCGCTGCCAAATGGCTTTGATGATATAGGTAGCCACCTGGTTGGCCGCCATCATCACGCTGCCGGCCAGGGCGAAAAACACCAGCTTCTCGCGGGTGGCCGGGGCCGCGCGCAACACGCCCCACACCATAAGCGCGGCCAGCGCTATGCCCACGGCCAGCCATATCCAGCCCTCGGGCCCGCCGGTAAGCAGCCCGCGGTTCAGCATATACCCGCGCGCCACAATATAAATGATGGCAAACCCCGCGGCCGCCACCACACCGCACACCACCGGCATCCAGCGGCGGCCGTCCAGCGGCGGGCGGGCCATCCACAAAAGCGCCAGCAAAATGGTGGGCACAAAGGCCGGGTACCAGCCGAAGCACTCCATTAAAATGGCAAACAGGTTTTGTGGGTCGTACAGGGTGCTGGTGATGGTAAAGTCCCAAAAAGCGGCCGCCACAAAGCCGGCGGCGTATACCAGGATGGCCGGGATCATAAAGGCCAGCGTGCGTGCGGTTCGGTTCATGAAGTCTCCCAAATAGCGGTATTTAATACTTTTTCAACACTTTTATATCTGTTCTTTAAAGCACACTCATCAAAGCACTCTCATCCCAATTTCTGTGCCACAGGACGCAGGCAGGTTTTGTGCCCCGCAATGGCCGGTCAGCTGGTTATTGACGGAACCTTAATGGCGAAAAAGTAGGTGACGGTGCGGCCCTGCCCCCACTCGGTGTCCACTTTATAGAAATAGGTACCTGTGGCAGATGGCGCGCGAAAATCCGCCATGTCTTCCTCGGGTATAGGAAAAAACTCGTTGACTTCCTCGCCATCCTCCTGGACAGCGCTTATCCATGTGCTTACCCGCACGCTTTCCGGCTCGAAGGTGAAGACCAGATCCAGCTTTGAATTGGCATCTACAAAGCCTGGCTGCACCCACATCCAGCCCTCGTCGCCGGCAATTTCCCCGCTTACCTCCTCGAACAGGAAGCGCCAGGTGTAGTTGGCCACAGCAATATTCATCGCGGGCAGGCGCTCGCCCTCCTCGAAGCCCCGGTAGTATACGTCCATCACCGGCAGGGCGGCCTCGGGGTCCTGGCGCATCAGCGTGTCGCGAATGACCACCGTGATGCCGGCCGCCGCCAGCACCAGCACCAGCCCGGCCACTATCCGTAATATCCATTGCCTGCGTTGTTTCATGCCCTGCCCTCGGTTGTTCTGCTGTAGTTGGGGAATTGTGCTTTACACACAATTCAAGTTATTATACAATATCTTCAGGGTTTTTTCCACCGCTGTAGTACTTGACGCAGCCCCCAGGCTGTGATAAACTATGGGTACCTCGCCGGAAGGTTTATTTTTTTGTGCGCATTTATTTGCCACACGCCGCCGAGGGAGGGCGCGCCGCCGGGTTATTTGAAAGCACCCGCAATGGGCACCCAACCAATTTGGAGGGCTATGCTATGACTGTGAAAATTACCATGGCTTGCACCGAGTGCAAGCAACGCAACTACAACACCTTTAAGAACAAGAAAAACACGCCCGACCGCCTGGAACTGAAGAAATACTGCCGCTTTTGCAAAAAGCACACCGACCACAGGGAAACGAAATAGGGCCCGAAGGGCAAAATTTGGCTTGCGGGTAAACACTAAAACCAAAAGCCAAGTTTGAACGCAAACAAATTTTCCCGCGCCCGGCGAAACAAGCGGCGAAGCCGCGCCGGAGAGCCGCAAGACTAGCACCGCAGTGCTGTTTCGAGCGCAACCGGCGAAACCGGCGCTTAGCGTGAGATGCGCCACAGGCGCGAGGCGTGGGTCGTTTCATTCCTTCATTCTATATATGGGAGTGTTGAAGATGGCGGAAAAATCTGTCAAGAAAAAACCCAATATCCTGGTGCGTATGGGCCGCGGCATTGTGCGCTTCTTCCGCGACACCCGGGGTGAGCTGAAAAAGGTGGTTTGGCCCAGCCGCAAGCAGGTGCTGAACAACTTTTTGGTCGTCGTTGTGTTCGTTGTTCTGGCTGCCGTGTTCATTTTCCTTTTGGACCTTCTGTTCAACTGGCTGCTGAACCTGCTTATCAACCTGGGCACGGCCCTGTAGCGCAGGGCCGCCGGGCGAACAGATTGCAACCCAAAGGAGATTTTGATGGAGCAGGCACACTGGTATGTGGTGCATACCTATTCCGGATATGAAAAAAAAGTGGCCCAGAACCTGACCACCATTGTGGAGAACCGCCGCCTGCAGGAGCTTATCCAGGAGGTGCGGGTGCCCACCGAGGTGGTGCCCGACATCAAGGACGGCAAGGAACGCATGGTGGAGCGCAAGCTTTTTCCCGGCTATGTGCTGGTGAAGATGGTGATGACCGACGAAAGCTGGTACATTGTGCGCAACACCCGCGGTGTTACCGGCTTTGTGGGCCCCAGCTCCAAGCCCGTGCCCCTTACCCAGGCCGAGGTGGACAGCCTGGGCATGGACACCAAGGAGACCACCGTGGACTACGCGGTGGGCGACAGCGTGGAAGTGCTGGGCGGCCCGCTGGAGGGCTTCATCGGGCTGGTGGAGAGCATCGACCGCGAGGCCGGCAAGGTGAACGTGAAGGTGTCGATGTTTGGCCGCGAAACGCCGGCCGAGCTGGAGCTGACACAGGTGAAACCCATCTAGGGGGCCCGAAGGGCCGCGCCTGGCGCTGCCAAAGGGCCAAGGCGGGTACATTTTGGTAACACCCGCGCCCCGCGCGCGGTTTTACAGGGCGGCAACCGCCGCCCGTGGGAGGGCAGAAACCTTTTACTGCCCGCAATTTACCACATTATTTGGAGGTTTATAAATGGCACAAAAAGTAATCGGCTATATCAAGCTGCAAATTCCGGCCGGCAAGGCAACGCCTGCCCCGCCGGTGGGCCCCGCGCTGGGCCAGCACGGCGTGAACATCATGTCGTTCACCAAGGAGTTCAACGAGCGCACCCAGAAGGACATCGGCTACCTCATCCCGGTGGTCATCACCGTGTACGCCGACCATTCCTTCTCCTTCATCACCAAAACACCGCCGGCCGCCACGCTTATTAAAAAAGCGGCGGGCCTGGAAAAAGCCAGCGGTGAGCCCAACAAGGCCAAAGTGGCCACCCTGAAACGCGCCCAGCTGGAGGAGATTGCCAACACCAAAATGGCAGACCTGAACGCGGGCAGCCTGGACGCCGCCGTGAACATGATTGCGGGCACCTGCCGCAGCATGGGCGTCGTCGTGAAAGACTGAGGGGGGGCATAAATAATGAAACATGGTAAAAAGTATGTGGACGCTGCCAAAAAAGTGGACAGCACCAAGCAGTACGACAGTGGCGAGGCCCTGGATCTGGTATGCCAGACCGCCAAGGCCAAGTTTGACGAGACCGTGGAGCTGCATGTGCGCCTGGGCGTAGACAGCCGCCACGCCGACCAGCAGGTACGCGGCGCCGTGGTGCTGCCGCACGGCACCGGCAAGGACGTGCGCGTTATTGCCATTGCCAAGGGCGACGCCGCCAAGGCTGCCGAGGAAGCCGGCGCCATGATGGTGGGCGAGGCCGACCTGGTGGCCAAGATCCAGAACGAAGGCTTTATCGACTTTGACGTGCTGGTAACCACCCCCGACATGATGGGCCTGGTGGGCCGCCTGGGTAAGGTGCTGGGCCCCCGCGGCCTGATGCCCAACCCCAAGGCCGGCACCGTGACGCCCGACGTGGGCCGCGCTGTGGCCGAGGCCAAGGCCGGCAAGATCGAATACCGGCTGGACAAATCCAACATCATCCACGTGCCCATTGGCAAGGCCAGCTTCGGCGCCGAAAAGCTGGACGAGAACCTGGCCACCGTGATGGACGCCATCGTCAAGGCCAAGCCCGCCGCCGCCAAGGGCACCTACATCCGCAGCGCCACCGTGGCCTCTACCATGGGCCCCGGCGTGCGGCTGAACAGCACCAAGTACGCCTAAACTGGTTGTTGACAAGCTGCCTGTCATCGGGTAGAATAGACTGGTGCCGCCGCTTTGCGTCGGCGTGCGATGTTTCAAAGACAGCAGGAGCGTGACCACACGCCTAACCGGGAAGCATCCCATCCTGCCGAGAAACAGGCCACGCATAAACTTTACGGTTTTGCCACGCCTTTTTCTCTGCGGAGGAAAAGGCGTTTTTGTTTGAACCCAAGCCTACAAGCGAAACGAGGTGAAAAGAATGCCAAGTGATAAGATTTTAGAGCAGAAGAAAACCCTGGTAGCGAACCTGCGCGAGCAGATGACCGGCGCCGAAGCCGGCGTGCTGGTGGACTATATCGGCATTACCGTGGAGCAGGACACCGCCCTGCGGCGCGAGCTGCGCGAAGCCGGCGTGGACTACAAGGTGGTTAAAAACACCATGCTGCACCTGGCCGTGGACGGCACCGACCTTTCCGAGCTTGACAGCGTGCTGGCCGGCCCCACCGCCCTGGCGCTGAGCGGCGAGGACCCGCTGGCCCCGGCCCGCATCCTGTGCAAATACGCCGAGAAGAGCCGCGGCAAGTTCAGCGTGAAAATTGGCTACCTGGACGGCAAGGTGATGACCGCCGACGAGGTAACCGCGCTTTCCAAGCTGCCCAACCGCGAAGGCCTGCTGAGCATGCTGCTGAGCGCCCTTACCGGCAACCTGCGCGGCCTGGCCGTGGGCCTGAACGCCCTTGCCGAAAAGAAAGCCGAAGAAGAAGGGGCCGCCTGACCCTGCCCCGGCAACTGCAAAAATCAACCATAAACATACTATAACGGAGGAACAAAGCATGAGCGAGAAAATTGATAAAATTGTTGCCGCGGTAGAAGAGCTTACCGTGCTGGAACTGAACGACCTGGTAAAAGCCATTGAAGAGAAGTTCGGCGTTTCGGCCGCCGCCCCGGTGATGATGGCCGGCGCTGCCCCCGCCGCCGGCGCCGCCGAGGAAGAGAAGAGCGAATTCGACGTTATCCTGGCGGAGATTGGCCCCAACAAGATGGCCGTCATCAAAGCTGTGAAAGAGATTACCGGCCTGGGCTTGAAAGAAGCCAAGGAACTGGTGGACACCGCGCCCAAGCCCGTGAAGGAAGGCGCCTCCAAGGCCGACGCCGAGGACATCCAGAAGAAGCTGGAAGAGCAGGGCGCCAAGATTGAGCTGAAATAAGTTTTTTGAATAGCCAAAAGCCCTCCCATGCGGGAGGGCTTTGTTGTTTTACCGAGGGCATGTTCTGCGCTATTTTACTGTAATCACACACTTGGCTGTAAATTTGCCGTCTACGGTGGTGGCTGTGATGGTGGTCTTGCCCTTCTTCTTGGCAGTTACTACACCCCTGCTGCTCACCGATGCCACCTTGCTGGAACTGCTTTTCCATGTTACAGCCTTGTTGCTGGCATTGCCGGGGTTCAGCGTGGCTTTCAGCGTATAGGTTTTGCCCTTTTTCACGGTTTTCGCCGTTGTGTTAAGCGCAACGCCTTCCGCACGGACAAACTGCTCGTCCGAAATATTCTGGACTTTTACGTAGCCACTATAAACCCTTTTTATGTCTTCCCAGTTTTCTACCTGGATTTTGCCGGCTTTCGCGCCAGACTTGGTGCTGCCCAGTTTTTGCACAATGGTGCCGCCAGAACCAATACTAATTTTCTTTGCTTCAATGGCTACCGGCCGCCAATACTGTGCCACCTTGGTGATGATTTCAACGGACGAGCCCTGCTGCAGATCGAGCTTTACCGCACCTTTACCTACGGCTATCCCATAACTGGCATCATTGCTTTTGGTCGTAATGCTCACGTTACCACTGCGGATATTTACGCCATAATACCCTATTATTCCGGCACTTCCTGCTGTTCCACTATTCTTTGCGCTTACATTGAGTGAGCCCGTTCCAGAGACAGTAAGGCTGCCCCTGATCACGGCAACAGCACGGGTAAAGTTGTATTCCCTTTCTATCGTGCCTTTCACGGTGTTTTTACCGTTTAGCACCACCTTCAAGTTCATGCCCGCGGCAAAAATGTTCTCCCCATTATAGTTGGTCAGCGTCAATGTTTTGGTGCCGGCATTAAAGCTGGCGCCTTTCACCTTATTCTTGGTAAACTTCCCGTTATCCCAAATGAGTTTGTTATCCACAAACAGATATTTGTCCTCGGCCTGCGGCATTGTCGACTGTATGCCTGCCCGTGCTTCCGCGTCGGCCTCTAGCACCGCGGGGTCGATATCGGCCGTTGCAGCCGCCAGCGCGCTGGGCGGTACACCGCCCGAAGCCGCTTCTGCCGGGCCGGCCGCCCCTACCGAGAGCGCACACCCCATAGCCAGTGCCAGTGCCAGTGCCAGCATCATACTGATGATTTTCTTCATACCCATTTCTCCTTGTTTACTCAAGTTGTTGTCCGCGCTTTTATCTGTTTTGTTGTTCCGCGGCAAAGCAGACTTTGCCCTACTTCACGGTTATAACACACTTGGCCTTGAACCCACCGTCTTTGGTTGTTACAGTGATGATGGCCTTGCCTTTTTGGTGGGCACTCACCACACCATATTTGTCCACGCTGGCCACTTTGGGGGCGCTGCTCTTCCAGGTAACCGCCGTGTTGGTGGTATTTTTGGGCACAAATATGAGGCTCAGCCTATACCACCAGCCCTGGTCCAGGGTCTTTTTGGTAACCTTCAGTTTCACGCCCGTTGCTTTAACAACCTGAGAATCCAGAAGGTTTTTAACACTGATATAGGGGAGCGTTTCTTTCATGTTTTCGTAAGTATAGCCCGTGTAAATGCGCAGTGGCCCCGCTATGAGCTGCGATGCAGAATTGCCCTGCTTAAAGGCGATGCTATTACCTTTTTTTACACTGATGCCAGACCCCAACATTGCCGCGAGATACTCCGAAGGCGCCTTGGTACTAATTTTTATGGATGAGCCCTGGCTTGGCTGAATGGAAATTTTACCGTCAGAAAGAATACCCCAAGCATAACTATCTGATTTTGCCGTAAGTGAGCCCGTTCCTGATACTGTTAATTTGCCACGCAATACCGTAATGCACCGCGTTAAATCCAGGTCCTCCTCCGCCTTCCCTGTAACAGTGTTTTCGCCATTCAGCACCAACTTCAAATTAAATAATGTTGACACGAGTCAAGCAAGGGGGATGTTTTTTGATATACACTTTTCAAAAAGTCTGCCCCATCAGTGAACCAGCCCCAAAAAGTTAGACAAAAATGAATTAGGCAGATTGAAGGGTATAGAGCCGGAACTGAACCGGGGACATGCCCTTCAATTTTAGTTTGATACGATAAACGCGCAGATGGCGCTGGCAGATTTCAAACTGCCATTTGGCGGCAAGCGGCGTTGGCCTATGTGGTTCTACTGCTGCCGGGCACCAAGCACCAGCAGGCAAGAGACATAGTGCTGTACCATCATATGCATATCGGCAAAATCCACGCCGAACAATTCGCTGATGCGCCTGATGCGGTAGGACACCGTGTTGCGGTGCACGAACAGGCTGGCGGCCGCCCCCGTCAGGCTTTTGCTGGACCGGATATAATGGTATAGCGTCACCAGGTATTCGGTGTTTTGCTCACGGTCATACTGGTCCATCAGCAGCACCTCCGAGCTGCAGTAGCGCCAGGGCGCTTCTTCCATGGGCAGTTGCGCCAGCGTTTCGTACAGCTTGTAGTCGTTATAGTACACCAGCGTGCGTGGGTCTTTAAACGCGCGCCGGTATTTCAGGGCCGAAACGGCCTGGCAATGGTAGTCGGCCAGCGAAAACAGGTCCAGGAACAAATCGCTGGCGCCGGCGCCAATGCTGTTGCTGCGCAGCATGGCCTCAAACTCGGCCATGCAGTTGCGGTTGCGCAGCAGGCAGGCTTCCTCATCCACCAGTACAATCAGGTTTTCCTGGTAGTAAACCGACCAGCTGAACGCCAGCTTGTTTTGAATCAGCTTTTTCAGGTGGGGTTCAATGGTCTGGTTGGTCAGGTAATGGCGCATGTCCAGCGCAATCACCTTGGCCTGGCGTATCTGCGCCAGGGTGGTGTTCCGTATGCGTATGTTCAGCTCGGCCCGGTCGTGATGGGTGCGGGCAATCAGGTCCACCAGAATATGCTCGTAATCGGGCAGGTAGCCGTATTTGTCCATGGAGTGAGACACGCTGACGGCCTTGGCCAAAATGGCCACCACCATCTGGTAAATATCTTCGGAAATCCTGTCCATGGAAGCATTGGACTCCAACACCACATAGAAGCCCAAATGCGTATGGTTTAAAAAAAGGCGGCCCACCCTGCGCCGCAAAGAGGTTAAACTGTCGGTGATGGAATAGGCCTGTTCGTCTGCTTCGGGTCCCAGTTCGGGCTTGTTGTTTATCCGCGAAATCAGTTCATAGCTCCAATACCCGCGGTTCATGCTGCTTAACCAAAGGGGGTCGGATATCTTGTAATGCTTTGCATAGGCCAGTACGCTGTAGCTGGTGCTGAAAAGGGCAATGGGGTTGCCGATAACCTGCGACGCCTGCTTCACAATGGCGCCCAGGTTGTTGGAGTAAATCAGGGCCTTTAGCAGCCCGGCCATCTCCACATTTGAGAAATCTATGGCTTCATGGTCTGTGTTTTGTGCGCTCACCACAAATCACTCCTTTTATTTTGAGATGCCGGAACAGTGTGGCTTTGCCGGCTGCATGGTAAAATAATAACAACAAAACCTATATAAATTATACGTATTTTTACTTTTATCTATATATTTTTAATAAAAATTAACAAATTATTCATATTCCTCGCCACGCAGAACCTTCCCCCGCCAAAGAGGGGGTGCCGCTTGCCCAAAAACCCAACGCACATACTGCCAAAGTTCGCCGGCCGCATTGATGCCGGGGGAACAAACCGAGGAAAGGAGTGGAACGGATGAAACCGTGGAAGATCACATCGCTGTATTATGGGGAGATTACCGGCGCGAAAAGCTTTATCACGCCCGGTATAGACTCTGACGTCACAATCGCATCCCCCTACATTGGGTTCCTGCTGCAAAACGGCGAGGAAAACATCCTGGTGGACAACGGCATCCATGAGAGTAACATTGTGGATGGCAAGGCATGGGGTGGGCTGCCGGCCAAGGGTGGCAACCGTTATGTGCTGGATGCGCTGGCAAAAGAAGGGCTGAAGCCCTCGGACATCCACAAGGTGCTGTACACACACCTGCACAACGACCATGCCGGCGGTGCCCTGCTGTTCAAGGACACGCCCAGCTATTTCCAACTGGATGAATATAAAAACCTGCAAAACCAGCTTCCCTCCCAAAAAATCCGCAGCGATTATGATCCTCGCACACCGGGCGACGTGGCCCAGCTGAGCGACGTGTATCTGATCGATGGGGATTTTTTCATGCCCAATGGGTTGGAACTGTACAAGACGCCCGGCCACACCCTGGGCAGCATGGTCATTGTGGTGCCCACCGAAAAAGGGCGCTATGTGATTACCGGCGACATGCCCCACTACAGCTATTCGCTGTTCCCGCTGTTGGATGAAATGCAGCTGCTGGACGGCAGCCGCACCGCCATCACACCCATGCCCCAATACCTGCCGTTCATGTTCAACACTGTTATTTACGACCATTGGGCCGCCTTTGCTTCTTTTAACCGGATCAAGGCACTGGCGGAAAAATTCGAGCCGGAATACTTCCTGACGGGCCACGACCCGTGGGTCATCGTGCGGCATACCTTTGGGTGATGAAAACCTGTATAAACCATGTAGAAAGAGAGGGTTAACCATGCAGGAAAAACTGAACGGGGCCGACTATCTGGCAAAATTGATCCAGGATAACGGCACTACCCACATCTTTTACCAGGATGCCATCTTAACCACCACCATCCGAAAACTGAAAGAGCAGGGCGTCCATGCCATCCTGGCCCACTCGGAGTTTGCCGCCGGGTATATGGCCGACGGCTATGCCCGGGCCAGCGGCCGGGTGGGCCTGTGCCTGGCGCAGTCCATCGGCGCGGCCAACTTGGCGGCGTCCATTCACGACGCCTGGCTGGCCACCAGCCCGGTGATTGCCATCACCGGCAAAAAGACGGCGCGGTTCCAGCACCGCAACGCCTATCAGGAATCGGAGCACCGGCCGCTGTTTGCCGGGATGACCAAGTGGAACGCCACCATGGAAGACCCCCAGCAGCTGCCCTTCCTGCTGCGGCAATGCTACCGTGAGGCCACCAGCGGCAAGCCGCGGCCCGTGCACATGGATATTTTGGACAACATGGGCCTGGTGGTGGAAGGCGCCGAAATGCAGGAGCCCTACCTGGCCAACCCGCAATACGGGGCGGCGCCGGCCACCCGCCCGGCCGCGGAGCCGGCCGCCGTGGCCGCCGTGGCGCAAGCCATGGCCGCCGCCGAAAGGCCGGTGCTGGTGGCGGGGCGGGGCGCGCTGGTATCGGGCGCAGGCCAGGCGCTGGAACAGCTGGCCCGCAAAGCGGATATCCCCATTTGCACCACCGTGGACGGCAAGGCCATCATAGACGAAGAAAGCGACCTTTGGTGCGGCGTGGTGGGCGGCTATGGCATGGACTGCGCCAACAAAACGGTGCGCGACGCCGATTTGGTCATTTTCGTCGGCAGCCAGGTGTCCGACCAGGCCACCCTGAACTGGACCTGCCCTGCGCCGGACGTACAGGTGGTGCAAATTGACATCGACGGGGCGGAAGTGGGGCGCAACTACCCCAAGTGCCTGGGCCTGCAGGGAGACGCCCGCACAGTGCTTTTACAGCTGCTGGAAGGCGTGCCGGAAGGCAAACGCCCACCATGGCGCAGCGCCGCAAAAGCCTTTGTGGATGACACGCTGGCGCGCCAGCTGGCCTGCGCTGAATCTGTGAGCACCCCGGTGGAGCCCGCGCGGCTGTGCGCGGAGCTGAGCGCCGCCCTGCCGGACAATGCCATCCTCGTGTCGGACACCGGCTGGTCGGCCCAGTGGTCGGCCACCATGGTGCGCATGAAGGCGTCGCAACAATACCTGCGGGCGGCGGGGTCGCTGGGCTGGGCCTTCCCGGCGTCCCTGGGGGCGAAGTGCGCGGTGCCCGAGCGGCCGGTGGTTTGCTTCAGCGGCGACGGCGCCTTCTGGTACTTCTCCAACGAGATGGAGACTGCCATGCGCTACAACATCCCCACCGTAACGGTGGTGAACAACAACTACGCATTGGGCCAGGAGCGCCTGCTGTACGACAGGGTTTATGCCGACAACCCGGCCCTGGGCAGAAAAATGGTGGCCTTCAAACCGGTGTCCTTTGCCAAAATTGCGTCCGAATTCGGCCTGCACGCCGTGGCGGTGAGCCATGCCAATGACATCGGCCCCGCCATCCGGGAATCGCTGCAGGCCAACCGCCCCGCCTTGGTAGAGGTATTCACCAACCCCGATACCGCAGGCCCGCTGCCCACCCTGTAGCGGCTCAGGCAGGCTGGCAAGCCACCCAGCATAGCCAAAGGAGGTTTGGATATGGTCAAGAACTTCATCAAAAAAGCGGACAATATTGTTTCGAAGATCTGTGAGTATATGAGCTTTGGTGGCTCACTGATGATCTTGGTGGTGATGGTGCTGGTGGTGGCCGACGTGCTGGCGCGCATCTTTTTCCACGCGCCCATCATCGGCGTGATGGAGATCATCAAAATGGCCATCCCGGTCATCGCCTTCTTCATGTTCCCATGGGCCACCCACCAGTTCCGCCATGTGCGTTCCACTGTGGTGTACGGCAAGCTGCCGGTGAAGGGCAGAATGGTGGTGGACTGTATTGCCTACGCGGCAGGCGGTGTGCTCTTTGTGATGATCGTGATTGCCAGCTGGCCGGAGCTGACCACCGCTTTGCGGGTGAATGAGTTTGAGGGAGAAGGGGCGCTGCGGGTGGTCACTTGGCCCACCAGGGTGCTTATTATTGTCTCCAGTGTGCTGGTGGCCTGGCAGATGGTGCGGTGCTTTGTGATGAGCATCCTCCATCCCACCACCGAAGTGCCGGTGGAGGAGTTGTGAAGCCAGAGGAGGTGCGGCTATGACTGTATCGGTAATGATTGGTATCTGTACCATCATCCTGCTGTTTGTGATGATCATGGCGGGCGTGCACATCAGCATTGCCCTCGCCCTGTCCAGCTTTTTGGGGGTATTGCTCATCTCCGGCGGCAAGGTGAATGTGGCGCTCAGCATCCTGTCCGCCACGGCCTATTCGGGCATACGGGAATACAGCTTCATTGTGTTACCGCTGTTCCTGATGATGGGCATCTTTATGAGCCATTCCGGCTCGGCCACGGCGCTGTTTACCTCCTCCAACTACCTGTTGCGCCGGGTGCCTGGCGGGCTTGGGGTGGCCACAGTGGCCTCCAACGCGCTGTTTGCGGCGGTTACGGGCGTCAGTGTGGCCTCGGCGGCGGTGTTCAGCAAGGTGGCCATGCCGGAAATGGTGCGCTACAAGTACGACAAAAGTTTCGCCGTGGGCACGGTGTCGGGCAGTTCGGTGCTGGGCATGCTCATTCCTCCCAGTGCTTTGATGATCATCTACGGCATGCAGGCAGAGGTGTCCATTGGCAAGCTGTTCCTGGCGGGCGTGGGCCCCGGCATTGTGCTGGCCACTATTTACAGCATCTATATCATCGTTCGCGCGTCCATGCGCCCCAAGCTTATCGGCCGTGAAGTGGGGCCGGACGGCAAAGCAGTGAAGGTGGATTGGTCCAAAGAACGGAAAGAAAGCCTGAAAAAAGTGATTCTGGGGCCGTTGCCCACCATTTTGCTCATCATCCTGGTGATGGGCGGCATCTGGGGAGGCTTCTTCACCCCCTACGAGGCGGCGGCCTTTGGCTGCCTGGGCTCCATGATCATTGCGCTGTGCACCGGCATGCGCTGGAAAGGCCTGAAGGGTGTGGTGCTGGAAACGGCATCGTCCGGCGCTTCCATTATGCTGCTGCTCATTGCGGCCACCATGTATTCCCGCATGCTCTCCATGAGCGGCCTGGTCAATTTTGTGGGCAACAGCATCATTGGCCTGGGGCTGCCCACCTACGGCCTCATCGCCCTGTTCTGCGTCATCCTGCTGTTGCTGGGCTGCGTGCTGGACTCCACCTCCATCCTGCTGCTTACCGTGCCGCTGATGGCGCCGGTGATGCGGATGCTGGGCATGGACCTGGTGTGGTTTGGCATCGTGATGATCGTCACCATAGAGATGGGGCTGCTGACGCCGCCGTTTGGCATGGTGGTGTTTGCCGTAGATGCCGCGGTGGACAAATCGGTGGGCCTTACTGTAAACAATATTTTCAGGGGCTCCGTGCCCTATCTGTTCCTGATGGCCCTGCTGGTCATTATGATGATTGCTGTTCCAAGCCTGGTAACCTGGCTGCCTAACCTGGGCTAAGCAGGCGGGCCCGGCAAAGAGGACCGGGCCTGCCACAAGCAACTGGAAACACACACAGAAAGGAGTTCAAAACATGGGATGGCGCATTAAAGTACTGAACTACGGAGAAATCAAATCAAACCTGTCCAAACTGTGCAACGGCATGTACGCAGGCATTGAGCGGCAGTCCCCCTATCTGGGCTTTTTGCTGCAGAAGGACGGCCAGAATGTGCTGGTGGACACCGGTATCCACGAACGCTTTATTGTGGACGGCAAGGCCTGGGGCGGAAACCCCGCCGTGGGCGGCACCCGCTATGTGCTGGACGCGCTGAAACAAGAGGGGCTGGAACCGAAAGACATCCACATGGTGCTGTACACCCACCTGCACAACGACCACACGGGCGCCTGCGAATATTTCATGGACGCGCTGAACATCTTCCAGAAGGACGAGTGGCTCAACCTTTTGAACCCGTTGCCGTCGCAGCAGGTGCGCGGCGACTACGACATGCAGGTGATCGATACCTTCCGCGCCATGCCCCGTGTGTGCATGGTGGAGGGCGATGTGGAGCTGGCCAACGGCCTGCAACTCATCAAAACGCCGGGGCACACCCTGGGCAGCATGAGTATCCTGGTGCCCACAGACGACGGCCCGCGCATCATTGTGGGCGATATGTTCCACAATGTGCTGTTTTTCAACCCGCAGCTGGAGGAACTGCTCACGGTGGACGGCGAGGTGATCCGGATAGACCCCGCCACGGCCCAGCCGGCCTCTCACGGGCCCATCATTGTGCATTCGCTAATATACGACCACTACGCCCAATACCAAAGCTATTACAAACTGCTGGCGCGGGTGCCCGAGATGAGTGGCAAATATATCCTCTGCGGCCACGAGCCTGCGCTGGTTTACTACGGTGTGCAATAAGAAAGCAGACTTTGATAGGCCAGAAAGGATGAAGACGATGAAAAAGCTATTGGTTTTATGCCTGTGCATCCTGTTGGTGTTCCCGTTTGCAGCGTGCGGCAATTCCACGTCTGCCGCGCCCGGGGGCGCATCGGCCGCGGCCAGCACGCCCGATGCAGGCACCCCGCCGGCGTCTGAGCCGGCCGCCCCGGCCGGTGCTGTGGAACCGGGCAGCAAAGGCAGCTTTGAGTTTATCATTGGCGCGGGGCACAGCCCCACGGGCTTTGCCTACGTCTCCTGCGCCTCCGACGCCTTTGAGCCGGAGGTGATCAAGCGGGCGGCGGAGCTGGGGTACACCGTCAGCTTCACCGAGGGCTTTGGCGGCACCATCGCCCCGCTGGCAGACGTATTGGAGGCCACCGAGACGGGCCTGTTGGACATCGGGCTGATGGCCGCCGTGTTCGAGCCGGTGAAGGCACAGGTGCTGAACTACACCAACTACATGCCCTTCGGCATACCAGAGATTGACAAAACCTACCAGGTAGCCAAAAAAGTTTACCAGGCCAACCAGGAAGCCATCGACAACCACTTTGAAGGATTTAATGTTAAGATTCTGGGCCTGGGCGGCGCCTCTGCCAGTTACCACATCATCTCCCAGTGGGAGATTAAGGGCGTGGACGACCTGAAAGGCCACAAGATAGCCGCCGCGGGTGCAAACCTGGGCCTGCTGTCCAACACGGGCGGCGTGGGGGTGCAGTCCAACCTGAACGAGGCCTACACCAGCCTGCAAACCGGCGTGTACGAGTCGTGGATAATCTACGCCAACGGGGCCGCCGGGTATAAGCTGTATGAAGTGGCGCCCTACTACCTGAAGGCCGACTTTGGCTGCACGGCGGCCACGGCCATGATTATGAACATGGACAAATGGAACACGCTGCCGGAAGACCTGCAGCAGGTGATGCTGGACGTGGGCTTTGAGGTGTATGGCCCCGCCTGCGTGGCGCGCGCACAAGAGGAAGAAAAGCTGGCGTTTGAAATGATGGAAGAAAACGGCACCACCATCACCCAAATCACCGACGAGGAGCGTGAAAAATGGGTAAACCTGATTGACGACCCCGCCGTGACGGCCATTGAAGAGCTGGAGGCGGCGGGCCTGCCCGGCAAAAAGATTTTCACCGAATTTTACGAGTTTGCCGCGGAGGTGGGCTATGACGCGCCCAGGAGGTTTGGCCAACCTGAATAAGTGCGCTGGACCATAGCAGAGGGAACTGATAACGGGGCCGCCGGCAAAAAAACCGGTGGCCCCGTTATTGCGCACCCCATACCCAAACTGTAGGGTTGACACCCCGTGTCTTCCTTCCGGTGGCGGGCCGCGGGTCATGCTCTTCCAGTGCACGCGGTACTTTTCCTCCCCGCGGAAGGTGGTGGTGCCGCTGGCAATGCGCTCCAGCGTCTCGGCCTTCCACTGCTCTAAGATGGCCGTGGTGATCTCCTTGCCGCGGCAAATCACCTGCGGGGCCATGTAGCTGAAATGGAAATTTTGAGCAAATAAAAACTTGTCACCGATTTTGTCGATAACAAGTTATATTTAAAGAGCCGGTGAGAGGGCTTGAAGCCCTGATTTCCTGCTTGGGAAGCAGACGCTCTACCGGGTGAGCTAAACCCGCGTGGTGGGTGGCAAGTGTGCTGTTCGCTGTGACATAATAGCATTTTTTGGCCACCTGTCAATATCAGGCACATAGCGCCGAAAACCCAAACAGCATGTTTTTGGGTATCTGCTATTGGGCGCTTGCGCTGTTTGGCGCCGGATGGGCAAGTGTTTCCAGCCGCACCACCCGGGTACACACCCGCTGTGCCAGTGCCGGGTTGTGGGTAATCACCACCAGCCCCAGCCGGCGGCGCTCGGCGTGGGCCAGCAGGTGCTGCCATATCTGTGCCTGTGTAATGGCGTCCAGCATGGTGCTTATTTCGTCGGCAATGATGAACCGCGCGCCCGATGCCAGCGCACGGGCCACGCAAAAACGCTGCAGCTCCCCGCCCGAAAGCATGCCCGGCGTGCGTTCCAGCCATTCCGGCTCTATGCCCAGCACCCCAAGCATGTCGGGGTCCGGCGCGCCGGCTTCCTCCAGCACCTGGCGCATCTTCCAGCGGGGGTTCACGGCGGTCTCGGGGTGCTGGCTTATCAGGTGCACCGGCAGCGCGCCTTTGGCAGGCAGGGGCTGGCTGTTTAGCAGCACCCGGCCTTCTGTGGGCCGCAGATGCCCGGCCAGCAGCCGCGCCAGTGTGGTTTTGCCCTGGCCGCTGGGGCCCAGCAGGCCCACCCGTTCGCCCGCTTTCACCGCGAAGGACACGCCCGAAAGCACCGCCGGGCCTTTGGCCGTATACCGGAAGGTGACGTTTGCCGCTTCAAGTTGCATGGATACACCTCACCATCCCGCCCCGCAGAGCGCGCAGAGGCGGGTTTTGCTGTGTGCAAGCGGCGGTCATAAGCGGGCAGCGGGGGGCATACAGGCAGCCGGGCAGCGGTGTGCCGGCGTGGGGTTGGCTGCCGGCGGTGGCCTCAAAGCCGTTTTGCGGCAGGGCCCGCCACAGCGCCTGGCTGTAGGGGTGGCGCAGCGCGGCGGGGCCGGCGGCAAAGTCGGCGGCCAAAGCCTCCTCCACCGTGGTGCCGGCGTAGAACACCACGATGCTGCCCGCAAAGCGCACGGCCAGCTCCAAATCGTGGGTGATGAGCAATACACCGCGGCCGTCATGGGCCAGCTGCCGCAGAATGCCCAGGGCCTCGGCGGCCTGCCCGGGCGCCATGCCGGGGGTGGGCTCGTCGGCAATGAGGAGCTGCGCTGTGCCAATAACAGCGGTAGACAGCAGCACCCGCCGGGCCATGCCGCCCGAAAGCTGGAAGGGGTAAAGCCTTTCCGTTTGGGGCGCAAGGCCCAGCCTGGCAAACACCGCACGCTGCCTTTCAGCCTGTTGCGGGCGGTTATCTCCGCCGCGCACCTGCGGGCCCACCCGCATCAGCGGGTCCAGCCAGGTGATGGCCTGCGGCACCAGTGCCATCTCGCGGCCACGCAGCTGCCGCTGCCGTTTGGGTGTAAGCGGCTGGCCTTTATAGCGCAGGGCGCCGCCCATGGTGGCGCCTGTGGGCAGCAGGCCCATCACGGCCTGGGCCAGCAGGCTTTTGCCGGCGCCCGACGCCCCCACCACCGCCACAATCTCCCCGGCCCGCACGGTGAGGGACAAATCACGGATGGCCTCCAGCTGCCCCTGCGCAAAGCGGCCCCGGGTGCGCCCAAAACGCACCCAAAGGCCATCCACTTCCAGCAGCGGGGCTGCATTTATGTCCATGGTATGGGCCTCCTATTCCTGCGCACTGGCCGGGGCCAGCAGCTTTTTCAGGCCGTTGCCCAGTGTGTCGAACAAAATAACCAGCGCCACCAGCGCCAGGCCGGGGAAGACCGCCAGCCACCACATGCCGCCGGTCAGGTAGCGCAGGCTCTCCGACAAAATGATGCCAATGGCCGGTTGCTCGGGCGGCAGGCCGTAGCCCAGAAAGGACAGCGCCGACTCGTGCAGAATGGCGTGCGGGAACAGCAGCACCAGCCCTACGAGGCACTGGGGCAGCAGGTGGGGCAAAAAGTGCCGCCGCACCACCCAGGCGGGGGAGTGCCCCAGCCGGCGGGAGACCATCACATAGGGCTGGCCGCGCAGCTGCAGCATTTCGGCGCGCAGCAGGCGGGCCAGGTTCATCCAGTGGGTAACGGCAATGCCCAGCAGCAGCCCGCCCATGCCCCGCCCGCAGGCAAAGGCAATGAGGATAAGCAGCACCAGGTGGGGCACGCCCATGGCCAGGTCGATGAGCCAGTTGACCGCCCCGCCCAGCCACCGGGGCCCGGCCGCCGCCAGTGCCGCCATTACAATGGCGATGACCGCGCTAGCCAGTGCCGCCACTGCCCCCACGGTGATGGACACCGACAGCCCCTTCACCGTGCGCAGCAGCATGTCGCGGCCCAGCCAGTCGGTGCCAAAGGGGTGCTGCCAGCTGGGCGGCAGGCCCTTTTGGGCAAAGTCGGCCGCTACGGCAGCGTTGCCAATAAAGAGGCCCGCCACAAAAATGGCCGCCACAATGGCCAGCAGGATGCCGCAGCCCACAGCCGTGCGCAGCCGGCGGTTTTGGCGCGGCAAGGGTGGGTCAAACGCCAGCGGCCTGTCCATGGGCGGGCCTCCTTTCTAAAGTAAGCGGTGCATAAAACCCCGGCACGGCGCCTTTACCGCACTCGCGGCCGTGCCTCTGTGGAAATCCAAGATCATGCAAAAAAGCATTCCCCGCGGCTGTGTGTGATGCCTGCGGCAAATAGGCAGCACCAGCCGCAGCGCTATCTATGCACCGTTTACCCGGGTGCGCGGGTCCACCACGCGGGTAAGGATATTGGCCACCAGGTTGCCGGTGAAGACGAACAGCGTGCTCACCAGCGTGATGCCCAGCAGCAGCGGCACGTCGCTGTTCAGCCCGGCGGCGGCCACCGCCGAGCCCAGGCCGGGGTAGGAGAAGACGTTCTCGGCCAGAATGCTGCCGCCAAACAGCTCGGCAAACGCCGCGAACTGCAAGGTGACCGCCGGCAGCGCAATATTGCGCAGGCCGTGGCGTTTCAGAATGTGCCAGCGCCCCGCGCCCCTTGCCCTGGCAAACAGCACATAGTCGGTTTGCAGCACGTCCACCAGCTTTTGGCGGGTATGCAGCGCCACGCCGGCGAAGGACACAAAGCACAGCGTAAGGGCCGGCAAGGCCAGGTGGTGCAGCCGCTGCCAAAGGGTTACGTCGCCGTCGGCCATGCCAATGGGCCCCGAAAAGCCCACCGGGAACCAGCCCAGCCCCACCGCGAACACCAGCAAAAACACCATGCCCAGCCAGAAGGTGGGCACCGAGCTGAGCGCCAAACACAGCCGCCGCAGGATGCCGTCTGCCCAGCTGCCCTGCCACATGCCCATCAGGCAGCCCAGCGCAAAGCCGATGAGCCCCGAGAACACCCAGGCTGTCAGCATCAGGGCCAGCGTGTTCATAAAGCGCTGGGCGATCACGGCGGCCACCGGCTGGCGGTACAGCAGGGAAGTGCCCATGTCGCCGCGCAAAAGCGCGCCCAGCCAGTTCAGGTAGCGCTGCACGGGCGGGTCGTCCAGGCCCCAGTAGTCGGCAATGGCTTCGCGCTGCTCGGCGCTCACAGCGTCGGCGCCCAGCACATACTGCTGCACGGGGTCCACCGGCGAGAGGCTAACCAGCACAAATGCCACCAGGGTGGCCGCCAGCACCAGCGACACCGCCCGCAGCAGCGTTTTGGCCACGGCCCAGGCCACCCGCTTTGCGGTGCCCGCTTTGGTGGGGGCGCCCGTCAGCTCCATGTCCAGTCCTCCAGGTTTTGCAAAAGCGGCCAGCTGGCGCCGTGGGGGTGCAGCTGCTGGGCGCCTATGTCCAGCCCGCCGCGCACATAGTACAGGTGCTGCACGTTCACCAGCCATACCCAGGGGCAGTCGCCCTGCATGGCCGTGCCGGTTTCGCCGTTCCACTGGGCCAGCTGCCACTGGGCGTTGGCGGCCTCGGGGGTGGTGGCGTTCAGCGCGGCGTCCAGGTAAGCGTCTGCCGTGGGGTTTTGGTAGCCCTCGGGGTTGTAGTAGTCGTCTTGCAGGGCGCCGGTGCTGTGGTAAAGGTAGTAGCTGGTCATCGGGTTCGAGGAGCCCCAGCCCATCAGCACCGCGTCGCTGAACATCCGCTGCGAGAGTTCGTTCCAGCTTACGCCCTCCACCGTAATGGCAATGCCCAACGCGCGCGCCTGCTGGGCCGCCGCCATGGCCACGGCCTGCCGCACCGAATCGCCCGCGGGGTAGATGCAGGTGAAGGCCGCTTGCAGGCCGCCCTTTTCCACCACGCCGTCACCGTCGGTGTCGGCCCAGCCGGCATCGGCCAGCAGCTGGCGGGCTTTTTCGGCGTCGGTTTCAATCTGTACCGCCGGGTTGTTCCAGGGCATGCCGTCGTTTTCAGAGTACGCGGGGTCGGCGTAGCCGTTCAGGGCGTCCTGTGCTATCTGCGCGCGGTCTATGCCGGTGGCCAATGCCTGCCGTATAGCCAGATGGCAAGTGACGTTGTTGCCCACCGGGTGGCCGCTGTCGGTCGTTTGCCCGGTGGCCGGGGTGGTGGGCAGCGTGATGCCGCGGTTGTCCAGCGTGGTCACCGCCTGCAGGCGCATGCCGCTTATTGCCTGGGTGGCCAGGGTGGCGCTGGTGAGGGCTACGTCCACCTGGCCGGCCTGTGCGGCGGCAAAAGCGGCGGTTTCGTCCATGAAAACCAGGGTGGCTTTTTTGATGGCCGGCGCCGTGCCGTAGTAGTCTTCGTTGGCCTCCAGTATCACCTGCTCGCCGCGGTGCCATTGCACCAGCTTCCAGGGGCCGCTGCCTATGGGCGCGCTGCCGTAGTTTTCATCGTAGGCATGCTGCGGCACAATGCCAATGGTGGCAAGGGTGTGCAAAAAGGTGCTGGCCGGTTTTGCCAGCGTGAAGACCACCTCAGTGTCTCCCACGGCCTCGCAGCTTAAAAGGCCGGTCAAATCCAGTGTGGAGCGGCTGGCCTTGGCGGTGACGAAGGTGAAAGCAACATCGGCGGCTGTTACCGGCGTGCCGTCGGTGAAAAAGGCGTCCTGCCGCAGGGTGAAGCGCCACTCCAGGCCGTCGTCGCTCAGGGTATAGCCGGTGGCCAGGTCGTTTTCAAACTGCCTGTCCGGTGTGTAGGCCACCAGCGTGCTTTGGATAAGCGGCGTGGCGCCGTGCCCCCAGCCCACAGTGGGGTCGAAGCCGCTTTCCGGCTCGCTGTCTATGGCGATGACCACCTCGGTTTTGGCGGCCGCCACGGGCTGGCTTTGGGCGGGGCCGCCGGCGCTTTGCCCGCCGGCCGGCTGGCTGTTTGCCGTGGCCCCGCAAGCGGTCAGGCAGCCTATCAGCAGCAGCGCCGCACCGGTCAAAACACTTTTTTTAAACAATCCCTAATCCTCCACACGCATTTTTCATGGCCATAAAAAAAGAAGGCCGCTGCAGGGCAGCAGGCCTTCTGGCCGGTCAAAAGCTTCGCGCTTTTGCTATTATATACCCAGGTTGGCCTGAAAATCATCTTGGGATGATTTTCAAGCACGTGGCATCCCGCCCAACGGGGGGATGGTAACACCGTTTATAGTTAACAAAAACCAGCCATGCGCGCCGCATGGCATCACCGTGCCCCGCCTTGCCGGCAGGCGGCCCGCTTCGTGCGGGCCATTCTATAAAAAAGTAACATGACATGCGCTGTTCTGTCAACTGCCGGGCGTAGAATATGGTATACTGTTGGGAAAGACCACAAAGGCAGGTGCACAGCATGGAACAGGCGGGCGCAAAACGGCTGCTGATATTGGACGGGCAGGGCGGCGGCGTGGGCCGCAAGATAGCCGAGCGGCTGCTGCGCGAGGCGCCGGGCGCCGAGCTGCTGGTGGTGGGCAGCAACGCAGTGGCCACCGCCAACATGATGAAGGCCGGTGGCATTGCCGGGGCCACCGGCGAGAACGCCTGGGTGTACAACTGCGGCAGGGCGCACATTATTGTGGGGCCCATAGGCATAGTGCTGGCCAACGCCATGCACGGGGAGATAAGCCCCGCCATGGCGCTGGCCGTGGCCCAAAGCCCGGCGCAGCGGGTGCTGGTGCCGGTACCCAACCATCATATTCGGGTGGCCGGCCTGCCCGAGAAAACGCTGGCCCAATACCTGGACGACATGGTGCCGGCTGTCAAAGCCCTGCTTTAGTTCATACATTAAAGGAGACTGTACCATGGGTAGAACCGCATTGATTACCGGCGCCTCCAGCGGCATTGGGTACGAGCTGGCCAAGCTGTTTGCGCAGGACGGATACGACCTGATTCTGGTAGCCCGCAGTGAAAAGCGGCTGAACGCGCTGAAAACCGCGCTGGAAAACCAGTATGATGTACAAGGCACGGTCATAGTGCAGGACCTGGCCAAAGAGAACGCCGCCCAGGCGGTATACGATGCCGTGGAAGCCGCGGGCCTTACCGTAGACGTGCTGGTGAACGACGCCGGCTTTGGCGACTATGGCCGCTACGCCAACACCGACTGGGACAAGCAGCAGCGGATGGTGCACGTCAACATCCTGGCGCTGATGCAGATGACCCGGCTGTTCCTGCCGCAGATGCTGCAGCGGGGCCGCGGCGGCATCCTGAACCTGGCGTCCCTGGCCGCGTTTTTCCCGGGGCCTTATATGTCGGTCTACTATGCGTCCAAGGCGTTTGTGCTGTCCTTCACCGAGGCGCTGAGCGCGGAGCTGGCCGGCAGCGGCGTTACCGTAACGGCCGTGTGCCCGGGGCCCACCACCACCGGCTTCGAGGCGGCCTCCGGCCCGGGCACGGCCAAGCTGTTTTCCGCACTGAAAAACGCCACGGCGGGCGAGGTGGCCCTGTTTGCCTGGCACGCCCTGCTGTGCGGCAAGCCCGTGGCCATTTACGGCGGCCTGAACCGGGCTTTCATCTTTGGCGCGCGCTTTGCGCCCCGCAGCGCAATACGCGCAGTGGTGAAGATGATTCAAGGCCCCTGACAAAACAAGCGCCGCAATAGATGAAACATATTCAAGCAAGCCTTAAAAGCGCGGCATATGCCGCGCTTTTGCCGGAGGAGCCCGGCGATAGCCGGGCTCCTCTGGGCTCGGCGATAACCGGGCTCCTCTTTATTAGCCAATAAAGTAATTCTCGTCCAGTTGGCTGAACAGCGGCGTGGGGTCCTCCACGGCCATCACCGCGTTGCCCACGCGGTACTTGCCCTCGCTGGCCGCATAGTCAAAGCCGGGGCGGCCGCCCTGCTGCAGCAGCGCGTTGAACTTGGCCACGGCCGTCTCTTTGGTGGCGTAGGCGTACTCCACCCGGTAAAGCCTGTACATGCTGTCGTCCTCCTTGCCTGTGTTGTGCCCTTGAGCGGGCCAGTTGCCCACCTGGTTTTTACCGCCGCACCAGGGGGTGGGGTCTATGGGTGTCCACCCGGCGGCGGTGCGTTTGTCCACCTGGTAGTGGCAGTGCTCGGCCTGGCCGTCGTACTCGGCGTTGCCGGTTTTGCCCATGGTGGCCAGTGCCTGCCCGGCCGCAACCTGCTGGCCGGCCTTCACCTGTAGGCTGTTTGCGTGGCAGTGGGCAAAGGTGTGGCGGTGGCCGGTGTGGTCTTCTATAATACGCACATGCCAGCCCCATTCCCAGGTGCGGTCGCCGCCTTTGGGTATCATGCCGGCAAACTCCACCCGGCCGGCCACCGTGCTGTAAAGGGTGGCGTCCTGCCCGGGCGGGGTGTCAATATCTACACCATTGTGCGTGCGGCCGCTGGCCGGGCCGTACACGCCGTAGGCCACCTCAATGCGGTTGGCGCCACTAAAGATCGTGGTCATGCTCTCCTCCTGTTCAGCGCGTGTTCGCGCGGGGTTTTTGCTTGTTCTCCCCCAGTTTAACACCCCAACACACTGCCGCTGCCCACGTTTGTATCACACATGGCAAAACCCCGGGGCATATGCCCCGGGGTGAACTGCAATATAACCTCAGATGCTTTGCCCCAGCGCCTCGGCTTTGGCCAAAAAGCCGGTGCCATGGATGTCGCCTTTGCTCCACACCCCGGTGGCCACCAGGATGCCGCGGTCCTTCCAGCCGCAGTAGCCGGATACCTGGCGGTAGCTTTCCACCGCGCCACTGTATGGCCCTTCGGTTTTTTCCTCGCCGCAAATGATGAACGCGCTTTCTGTAAGGTGGGGGCGGCGCAGGCTTTTTTCGCCGGCGTAGGCGTACATTTTGTCCAGCGGGGCCTTTATTTGCGCGGGCCAGCCGTAAAAATACAGCGGCATGCAAAACACCAGCATGTCGGCCTGCTCCAGCAGGGGCGCAAAGTCGGTGTTGAAGGCGTCGCTGTAAGAGCAGGGCACCCCTTTGCTCCAGCAGGTGTCGCAGGCTTTGCAGCCTGAAATCTCGTGGTGGGCGGCCTCAAAGCGGTCTACCGTATGGCCGGCGGCCTGGGCGCCTTTGGTAAAAGCGTCGGCCAAATGGTCGCTGTTGCCGCCCTTGCGCGGGCTGCCCGTTATTACCAGTATCCGTTTTCCCATTGTGTCTCATCCCTTCTCTCGGGCGGGGCAACGTGGTGCCCCGCTTTTCATCATTACAGCATTATATCATAAGATACCCACGGACGACAACCTGCGCAAGCGGTACACACAAGTGTGTACCGCACGTAAAAACCACCGGTGGGTTTTGCGTAAGTGCCTTCCACCGGCGGTTTGTATTTTAGTATTTTTTGTAACACCCATATGTGCCGGCGGTGGGTGGAAGCGCTTGCGCTTGCGCCACCTTTTGTGCGGGGCCAGCTAGGCCCTGCGCCGTTTGGCAAGGGTCACGCGGTCGGCCAGCATGGCAATAAACTCAGAGTTGGTGGGCTTGCCGCGCAGGCTGTGCACCGTGGACCCAAAGTAAAAATTCAGTATCTCAATATCGCCGCGGTCCCACGCCACCTCAATGGCGTGGCGGATGGCGCGCTCCACGCGGGAGGCGGTGGTCTCGTGGCCGCGGGCGATGTCGGGGTATAAAAGCTTGGTTACCGCGTTTATCAGCGCGGGGTCTTCGGTCACCATCAGGATGGCGTCGCGCAGAAAGCGGTAACCCTTAATATGCGCCGGCACGCCAATGGTACGCAGCATGTCGGTAATCATATCCTCTTCCTGCAGGCTGTCGGGTATGTCAAACTTGCTTTTGCGCCCGGCCCCCTGCAGCACACGGGCCGCCAGGGCGGCCACGTCAAAAGGTTTTAAAAAGTAGAACGAAAAGCCGCAGTCCATTACTTCTCTTTCAATGTCTTCGCTTTGGAATGTGCCCGTAACATAAAAAGCGGTGTTCGCATCGGGGTAGCTTTCGTCGTGCTTCTTTTTCAGGGTAATGGCGTCCATTCCTGGCATAAAAACATCCAGCAGCACGGCGTCGGGTTTTTGTTTGGTCACCTCAGAATAAGCAACCATGCCATTCCGGGGGCAAACGCTCACCTCAATACTGTGAACCGGGAGCGTCTCTTTGCATAAGCGGCAAAGTTCGGCAGATGTCTCGGTCATCAGCAGCCTTAATGCACTCTCCATTTTGTCATAACCTCCACAAGTTGGTCGGTCGAATGAGTACTGTCCGGTCTTCCCCCTTCATGCTACAAAAAATTCTGCCTTAGTATAGCATAATAGCGCCTATTCCGCAATAAAATGTCGTCTACACAATTCGACAAATATCGACATTATTCCGCTTGGCGCATGGGAAAAACAAAACGTATGGGCGCTAATTATTCTCACTCAACGCACCCGCGGAAAGCAGGTAGTAACGGTCGGTTTTCATGTCTACCCGGCCGCGTGTGGGGAAGAAGTAAATTTGCGTATGTACGCCGGTATTATCCTCGTGGCGGGAGATGGCAAAGTCGAAATCGCGCGCGGGGCCAAAGCTGTCCAGCATGTCGTCAATAACGGCGCGCTCGTAGTCGGGCAGCATGGCCACGCTGGCGTTGTCGTAGCTTTTTAAAAGGCTGCTGAAGCTGCCCGGCGACGTGCCGAGGCCCTGCTGCTCGGCGCGTTCCTCGGCCAGGTACAGCACGGCTTCTATCTGGCCGATGCTGGCCTTGGCGGCCGTAAGCCGAGCCTGCTGGATGCCCGAATAGGCCGCCCCGCCGCACAGCGCAAAGATGACCGCCGCCACGCAGATGAGCACAATGACCCACACGCCGGTAGAGGCGCCTTTTTTCTCTTCATGGTTCATGGGGATATTCCCTCCAGTTTACTGATTTGTGGGGCTTCCGCCGTGGGCAGGCCGGGTGGCGCGCTTTGCCGCCTTACCCCCAGCAATATGCCTATGGCCAGGTACAGCACCGCCATCGAGGTACCGCCGGCCGACATAAAAGGCAGGGTGATGCCCATCACCGGCAGCAGCATCAGGTTCATGCCAATGTTGACGACGATTTGAAACAGCAGCATGGCAAAAATGCCCACACAGATATAGGTGCCCACCCGGCTGGGCGCGCGAAAGGCCGCCAGCAGGGTTTTGGCCAGCAGCCCGAACAGCAGTGCCAGCAGCACCACGCAGCCGATGAAGCCGCAGCTCTCGGCAAAATAGCTGAAGATGAAGTCGTTCTCCGGGCGGGGCACAAAGCTGTGCCCGGGCTGGAACAGCCCCCGGCCGAACAGCTGGCCGGAGCCCACCGCCATGCGCCCGCGCAACTGCTGGTACATGATGCCGTCGGCGTAGGCCTCGGGGTTCAGCAGGCCCAGGATGCGCTGGCGCTGGTAGGCCGACAGCACGTACTGCCAGACGAACGGCGCCGCCACGGCGGTCACCGCCGCGCAGGCGGCCACCACCCAGCGGTTCAGCCCGGCGGCAATAAGCATGATGCCGCCGATGGCCCAGAACACCAGCGCGGTGCCGTCGTCGCCCTGCAGGTGCACCAGCAGCGGGGCGCCCGCCAGGTGCGCCAGCAGCGGGAAAAGGACTTTGGGCTTGTTCACCCGGCTGCCGGCCCACTCCAGGTGCACCGCAAAGGTGATGATGAAGCTGAGCTTGGCAAGCTCGGTGGGCTGGAAGCTCATGCCCATGGGCAGGGCGATCCAGCTTTGGCTGCCGGTGCCGGCGGGCTCGTACCCAAAGCCGGGAACAAAGGTGAGCAGCACCAGCCCCCAGCAAATGGCCATGTGCACCGGCCAGTAGCGGGTAAGCCAGGTGGGCCCTATGAGCGAAAACACCACGGCCCCGGCCAGCCCCAGCACGGTGGCCAGCACCTGGGTGAATACCAGCCGCCAGTTGCCCATGCCGCCACCCAAAGCCAGCCCGCCATACTGCGCCACCGACACCAGCGTAAGCACCGACACGCAGGACAACAAAAAGCACAGCAGCAGGGTGCCAAGGTCTGTGGTTTTGCGGTAGTTTTTAATTGCGCTTCCCATTCAAACTCCCTGAGGCCGCTCCGCCGCAGGCGCGCCCGTTTTCATACACGTGTTTGGGGCATGTCCCTAAAGTTCCAATGGGACATCTACCCCGTCATATTTTGTGTCTTTCTGCGTTCATCTCGCGCCAAGAGCCGGGCTGCGCCCGGTTGCGCTCGAAACAGCGCTGCGGCGCTAGTCGTCAGTCGGAATACACCAAGTATTCCTCCCTCCTCGGCCTTGCGACGGCCCG
>JAAYCI010000019.1 GCA_012729855.1 Oscillospiraceae bacterium | reverse complement strand
CGGGCCGTCGCAAGGCCGAGGAGGGAGGAATACTTGGTGTATTCCGACTGACGACTAGCGCCGCAGCGCTGTTTCGAGCGCAACCGGGCGCAGCCCGGCTCTTGGCGCGAGATGAACGCAGAAAGACGCAAAATATGACGGGGTAGATGTCCCATTGGCACTTTAGGGACACGCCCTAGTCACAATGGATAACAACATCCGCATAGGCGGCCTCGGCCAGCCACACGCTTACGCCGCCGCCCGGCACATGAAACAGCGCGTTGCCGTCGTCGCCCACCACCACCGCGTCCAGCGCCCTGCGGGTGATGTCCCGGAACATCTGGCCGGCAAACCGCTTGCCCACATACATCACCTTTTCGCCGCCGGGGCCGTCGCTCATCAGCACGGCGCAGCCGGAGTTTTCATGCGCGTCGTCGCCCTCGCGCGTCCAGCCCACCACGTTGTGGTGGTCAAAATAATCGTGCTGCTCGCCGTAGGCGTAGTAGCGGCGTGCCATCATCATCCATTTGAGGTCGGGCACCGGGGGCTGGCCGTCGTTGCGCAGGCCGTAGTAATCGGCGTAAAACACGCAGGGCAGGCCGTCGCGCCGCAGCAATATGGCCGCGTAGGCCAACGGCTTGAACCACGGCTCCACCCAGCTTTCCAGCGCCTGGCCGGGCTGGGTGTCGTGGTTGTCCACAAAGGTTACCGCGTGCATAATGTCGGCCCCCACCAGGGTGTTCTGGAAAAGGTTGTGCATATCAAACTTACCCTTGCTGGTGGACGCATTGCGAAAATTCATGTGCAGTGGCACATCCAAAAGGCTCATGCGGTCGTTGGTATTAGCCAGGTAGGCTGTCAGCTCGTTCACGTCGGGGCTCCAGTATTCGCCAAAGGCAAAAATGTCGCGGCCGTCGTCCTTGCGCAGGGCATCCAGCCATTTTTCATAAAAGTCGTAGCCAATATGCTTGATGGCGTCCAGCCGGAAGCCGTCTACCCCGGTGGTTTTGCGGTACCAGTTCCCCCAGCGGATCAGCTCGTCCACCACCTGGGGGTTGTCGGTGTCCACGTCGGCGCCCATCAGGTAGTCGAAGTTGCCCTTTTCGGTGGCTACGTCGGCGCTCCAGTCCTTGCCGTCAAACTGGTATACGCCCCCCTGGTTGGTGTTGGCGTCCCAGTCAATGCCGGTGAAGCAGGTCCAGTCCCACACAAAGTCGGAGTACTTGCCCTTCCGCCCGGGGAAGTTGTATTTGGTCCACGCGCCAATCATTTTGTCGTCCGATATCTGCTGGTTGCGGTTATTGGGGTCAAACCTGGCGGCCTCCACCTGCTCCACCTCGTCGGCGCCCATGCGCTGGTTCAGCACAATGTCGGCCATCACGCCAATGCCGGCGTCCTGCAGCGTTTTTATACAGGCCAGGTAATCGTCTTTGGTGCCATACTTGGTGCGCACACTGCCCTTTTGGTCAAACTCGCCCAGGTCGTACAGGTCGTACACGCCATAGCCCACATCAAAGCCGCCGGCAGCACCCTTGTAGGCCGGCGGCAGCCAGATCAAATCCACGCCCGTGCGCTTCAGGTGCCTGGCCTGCGCCGCCGCCCGGCGCCACAGCAGGCCGTCGGCCGGCAGGTTCCACTCAAAGTATTGCATCAGTGTCTGGTTGTCCATACGTTTCTCCCTTTCCCGGGTCTCATCGCGCCCGGTTTTCCTGTTGCCCGTTTGGCTTGCAGTGCCCTGTTTTGCCAATTTTAGCGCCGCTATTTTTACAACTCAAGCTTATTTTGGTGAATTATCTGCAAATTTTTTGCGCTAATATAGTCAAACACACGCCCGCAGGGTGTGCTGGCAGGCTTCGCCTGCCGTCTTGAAAACCGTTTCGGTTTTGAAGTGGTTTTAGTATATCTGCGCCGCGGCACACAGCTAAAAAGCCCACCCACCCGCACAAAACGAAAAAAGCAGCGAGAGGTTGCCCCGCTGCTTTCGTATGCTGTTCATCCGCGCCGGTCAGGGGTCTTTCTGCACACCCACCACCGCGCCTTTATCATCTATGATATACCGGCCCCTGGTCATGTCCAGAATCACGTATGCGTTCTCCCATTTGTCCTGCACCACGGCGCACTGGCCAATGGGGATGTCAAACGGCCCCTGCAGCACCCTGCCGCCCGCCGCCACAATCTTCTCCACCGCCTGCACCACAGAATCCACCTTGAAGTCAACGTTCATCTGTTTGCGCTCGGTTTGCAAAACCACCTCGGTAACGCCCTCGGCCATGCCCAGGCCAACGGTGGTCTGCGTTCGCCACAGCAGCTTCAGCCCCAGACTGTCGCAGTAGTACGCGATTCCCGCGTCCAAATCGGAGACATATAATTCTATACAATCCACATGGCTGAAAAGCGCGTCCATATCCTGCCCCATTCTACCTACTGCGCCACAATTACCAGCCATCTGCTCTTGGCCGGTGAGTGGGGCTGTTCATTGGCGGTGCTGCGCTGCACGGCACATTGCTACTTCCCTTGGCAGGCAACGTCAGTGTGCCGTGCTGGCCTAATCTACGTGGCGTGCAGCGCAGTGCCGGCGGCGGGCAGCCCCGCCCACCGGCCAACACAGCAAGCTAAGGAACCTTCGGCTCAAACCCCAGCTCCGCCACATACTCCGTGTAGTTCTTCTGCATCAGGGCTGGGGGGCCCAGGTCGTACGGGCAGGCCTTGGCGCATTCGCCGCACTCTATGCAGTTGCGCGTTTGGGCCATCTTGTGCTGCCATTCGGGGGTGAACATGTCCATAGACGCGCGGCGGGAGAACAGCATGATGCGCGCGCACATGCTGATTTCTATGCCCACCGGGCAGGGCATGCAATAGCCGCAGCCACGGCAGAAGGCGCCGCCCAGCTCGGCGCGGTCGGCGGCTATCCGTTTTTCCACCTCGGGGCCACTGGCGCGGCCGGCGGCCCTGTCGGCCAGCAGGGCGTCCAGCTCGCTCTCCCGCTGCAGGCCCCAGATGGGCACCACGTTGTCAAACCGGCCCATGTAGGCCCGCGCGGCGGCAATGTCGGTAATCAGCCCGCCGCTCAAGGCTTTCATGGCGATAAATCCCATGTCCTGCGCCTTGCATCCGGCCACCAGGGCTTCCTCCTGCGGGCCGGACAGATAGCTGAACGGGAACTGCAGCGTGTCGTACAGGCCGGAATCGATACACTGCTGCGCGCGGTCCAGCCGGTGGGCCGTCATGCCAATGAAACGGATCTTGCCCTGGGCTTTGGCCTCCAGCATGGCCTCGTACATGCCGGTGCCGTCGCCCGGCTTGTAGCACTGCTGCGGCATGTGGAACTGGTACAGGTCGATGTGGTCGCGGCCCAGCTCGGCCAGGCTCTTGTCCAGCTCACGCCAGAAATCGGCCACATTTTTGGCCATGGTTTTGCTGGCCAGCACAATGCCGTCCCAGTTGCCCTCAAAGGCGGCCTTCAGCTTGGCCTCGCTGTCGGTGTAGGCGCGGGCGGTGTCAAAAAAATCAATGCCGACGGCCCGGGCGCGGCGTAACAGCGCGGCGGCGTCGGGCATGCTCATGCGCTGTATGGGCAGCGCGCCAAAGCCGTCTGCGCATACCTCCAGCCCGGTGCGTCCCAAACGAATGCGTTCCATCGGTAGTCCCTCCTGTTTGCTGTGGCCGCCCCTGCCCTGCCGGCGGCATCGGCCCCTCGGGCGGAAAGGGCCTCCCATCTGCGGTTATGAACATGCCCTGTGCGTGCGGCACAGCGGTATGCTCCCGCCACCGCGCCCTCTTTGCGGCAAACCCAATACTGTATTAAGGCAAACCATATAACCAACACCTGCTATTGCGCATTATTTTACGCAAAGGCCCTTATTGAAGCAAAGAAACGCACGGCTCTCTTTGCCGGTGGCGGCCTGCGCCAACCGCCTGCCGCCGCTACTGCACCATAAACAGCACACCCAGCGTGCGCGGCCCGGCGTGTGAGGAGATGGTGCCCGAGGCGATGGTGGGGATGATCTCCTTGAAGTTGGCATACTTCTTGATCTCGCCCCGCACCAGCTCCACGTCCTCATCGGGCGAGCCTGTGTGGGTGATGAAGATGCGGTCCAGCATCAAATCATCGCGGCCGGCCAGCTGGTCGCGCACATACTCCGTCAGCACCTTGCCCATGGCGCCGCGGTATTTCTTGCCCACGCCCATCTTGCCGCCGTCAAAGCGGTCCACGTTGATGGCCGGTTTCAGCTTCAGCAGGTTGGCGCCAAAGGCCGTTACCGCGCTGCAGCGCCCGCCCGCCCGCATGAACTCCAGGGTGTCCAAAATAAAGCTGGCGCTCACCTTCTCGCGCAGGCGCACCAGTTCGTCGGCTATCTCTTTGGCGGGCATACCGGCGGCAATCATCTCGGCGGCGCGCACCACCAAATGCCCGCTGCCGCTGGACAGGCTGGCGGAATCTACCGGGTAGATATGGCCCAGCTCCTCGGCGGCGATGCAGCAGTTCTGGTGGGCGGCCGAAATGCCGGAGCCCAGGTTGATGTGCACCACCTCGTAGCCGTCGTTCACCCATTTTTCAAAGAACTCGGCGTACTCTCCCGGCGTGATGGCCGCCGTTTTGGGCAGGATGCCCCGGGTGCGCCAGGCGGCAAACAGCTCCTCGGGCGCTATCTCCACCCCGTCTACATAGCTTTCGTCGCCAATTTGTATGTGGTAGTTAAAAAAGTGTACCTGGTACCGCGCCTTCAGCTCGGGCCCGATGTCGCAGGTGCTGTCGGCGCTTAAAATGATTTTTTGTGGCATGCTGTTTCCTCCCGGCCGGGAAGGTATGGGTTTGCGCTGTGCGGCCCCCGGCCCAAATGCATGATTCTGGTAATCCATTATTCAATAAAATAGCACATTCTGCCAGTTTTGAACAGCTTTGCTTGGCGCTGGCGGCGGATATTGCGCCGCGGCCCGCTCTCAAATGCACTTGTTTCCAAATATACCCCATTTTCCACTTCCGCAGCCCCGTATTTCTTCTTTTTACGCGTTTCTATTTCCGAATTATACTTTTTTTAACACTCTTTGGTCATCTGGCCAGCCACTCGGCGTGCTTGCGTTTGGGGCCTATATTGGTTATACTGGTTGGTAGATTGTGCGCCTTCCACTGATATTGGCCCCTAGCCAATATCCTCCCGACCACCGGATTTGCCCGCCTGGCCGCCGGCCACTGGCAAGGCCCTGTACAGGGAATGTATCACTATGCGCCCAATCGGCATTTTTTGAATGATTTTTCTTCTATTATTGTCCCAATAATATACCAAAAACTAAAAGCCCGCTTTCCCGGGCTTTGACAGGACGTGAACACGATGAAAATTGGCATTGTTTGCGAAGGCGGCGGCATGCGGGGCGTTTTCACCGCCGGGGTGCTGCAGGCTTTTATGGAGTCCGGCTTTATGGCCGACGAGCTGGTGGGTGTGTCGGCCGGGGCGTCCAACGGGGTGTCCTATGTGTCGGGCCAGCAGGGCCGCGGCTACCGCACCAATGTGGACTACGCCGGCGACAAACGCTACGCCAGCTTCCAAAGCTTCCGGCAAACCGGCTCTTTTTTTGGCATGGACTTCATCTTTGGCGAAATCCCCGACACGCTGGATCCCTTCAATTTCGAAACCTTCGCCGCCTCTCCCTGCGATTTTTACGCCGGCGCCACCGACATGGAAACCGGCCAGGCGGTGTTCTTCGGCAAAGATGACGTGCAGCCCGGCCTGCACGTCATCCGGGCCTCCTGCTCCATGCCCCTGCTATCGCCCATTGTGGAGTATAACGGCCGCAAGTACCTGGACGGCGGCATATCGGCGCCCATTCCCATCGACAAAGCACTGAATGACGGATGCGACAAGCTGCTGGTGGTGCTCACGCGGGAACGCGGCTACCGCAAAAAGCCCCAGCGCATCCAGCTGCTGTACCACAACAAATACCACCAATACCCCAATTTTGTGCGCACCATGAACCTGCGCCACCTGGTGTACAACCACACGCTGGAGCGCCTGGCGCGCCTGGAAACATCCGGCCGGGCCATCATCATCGCGCCGCCCCAGCCGCTGCCGGTGGACCGCATGGGCAAGGACCGCGACAAGCTGATTGCCGGCTACAATGTCGGCTTGGAGGCGGGCTTCCACGCGCTGGATTTGCTGTAGTTTGGCAGCCGCGCCCTTTGCGCCGAAATTGCGTAACCAATGGGCAATCGCTTCCACTCATAAGGGCAAACGATCTCTCGCCTTTGCCTGTAAGATGTCACACCCGCCGCGGCATGCAGTGGCCCAAACAGGGCGCCGCCGTTGGGGCAATGCGGTATCATGCGCGCACAAAATAGCATTTTATCGTATTATTTATATGTATGCTGCCACCACATACTTATTTAAAGTATTTAATTTGCTTTTTTAAAGCCTTTTTCAGTATTCTTTGGCCTTTGGCATAATTGCCCTCCAGCTCGGCCTGCAGGGCCTCAAAAAAAGCGTCCATGGTTTTCTGCCTTTTTTTGGCCATTTTCCGGCCCTTTTGGGTGTACATCCGGCTGGGCAGCCGCTTCAGCTTGTGCTGGTATTCCCACAGCAGCGAGGCCTCCCCGCCGGCAGGGGCCAGTGCTGGCCGGTCGTTTTCATCCAGGGTGTAAAAAGCCTCGCCGGCCACTGCGCCCAGGCGGATGCTGCGGGCGGCGCCCACCGCCCCGGCAATATCCAGCTTGTCGGCGTCGTGCAATATTTTGGCCTCAATGCTGGCCGGCGCGGGCTCCCACTTAAAGCTGTGGGTGCTGATGCAGGCGCACACGTGGCAGGCGGTTTCCTCGTCCCAGCCCTCCCGCAGCAGAATGGGGTGGGCCATGCGGGCGCCCAGCTCGGCGTGGGGCTGGGGTGTCAGTTGCGGCGCTCCCCGGCCAATATCATGCAATAGCGCGGCCAAAATTACCACATCGGCGTTGGCTTTTGGCTCGGTTTTGGCAATACACAGCGCATGGTGCAGCACCCGGTGAATGTGGCCAATCTCGTCCGGGTCGTCGTGCATTTGCACCCGCATAATATTTTCCATTAATTTAAACTGGGTTTTTTGCATTTTTATCAGCCTCCTGTTGCCGCCTCGGCTTTTTGATGCATTTGTCTTTTATTATTGGCAATTTAAGCCCCCATTTACGGCGGGCATTTCCCCACGGGCACCCTGTTGCGGGGCTTTGCCTGCCGCGCAGCGCCGGCGCCGTCTAAAACGCCTGTTTCGGCTTTTTTTGCTAGTATTTTCCTCATTTTGGCAGCATATGCGCTTTTACTTTCCGCCATTTGCCTCTTATTACTCAGTTCATTTGAAAATCATCCCAAGATAATTTTCAAGCACGCGGCATCTTGCCCGCAGGGCGGGATGTTAACACCGTTCATAGTAAACCGCGCCGCTGTTTTTAAGGCGGTATACTCTATCACACAAGGATGCCCATGCAAACCATTCCCGCCAAGACCATTCTCACGCGCAACAAAAGCACCGCGTGGTTTGGCTGTGAATACAACATGAACCTGTACCGGGGCTGCTGCCACGGCTGCTTGTATTGCGACAGCCGCAGCGCCTGCTACCAAAACCCCCACTTTGATACCGTGCGCGCCAAGGCCGACGCCCTGCGCCTGCTGCGCAACGACCTGGCCCGCAAGGCCAGAACCGGCGTGGTGGCCACCGGCGCCATGAGCGACCCCTACAACCCCTTTGAGCAACAAGAGCAGCTGACCCGCAAAGCCCTGATGCTGCTGGACGCCTACGGGTTTGGGGTGGGCATCGCCACCAAAAGTGATCTGATCACCCGCGATTTGGACGTGCTGGCGGACATCCACGCCCACTCGCCGGTGCTGTGCAAGTTTACCGTAACCACCGCCGACGACGCCCTGGCCGCCAAGCTGGAGCCACACGCCCCGCCGCCCACCGCGCGCCTGGCCGCCCTGGAGAAGGCCGCCGCCGTAGGGCTGTTTTGCGGCGTGCTGCTGATGCCGGTGCTGCCCGGCGTAGAGGACAGCGACGCGAACATACTGGCCGTGGTGCGGGCCGCGGCCAACGCCGGCGCGCGGTTTGTGTATGCGTCCTTTGGGGTAACCATGCGGGACGGCCAGCGCGAATACCTGCTAAACGGCCTGGACGCCGCCTTCCCCGAACGGGGGCTGGCCCAAAAATACCGCAGCCGCTATGGCCTGCGCTACTACTGCGGCAGCCCGCGCGCCAGGCACCTGTGGCAGGTGTTCACCGCCGCGTGCGCGGAATACGGCCTGCTCACCGACATGCCCGATATCATCCGCGCCTACCGCGCCGGCCGCGAGAGCAACCAGCTATCCCTTTTTGACACGCTGTAATACTGCGTATTATAGCCACTATATGTATGCGCACCATCGGATATAATTATCCTGATTATCGCGGATAAATCAAAGCAAAATGCCTTATAACCCTGCCTGCCAACAGAAAAGGCCGGGCCCGCTTGCCGGCCCGGCCCCTGCTGTTTGATTTTTTAAGTGTTTTCGCCTATTTTACGTCGGCTTTCCACAGGCCATGCAGGTTGCACCACTCGTAAACAGCAATGGCCTCGTCGCCCGGAGCCAGGGTGAACACCGCTTTGGGCTCGTCGTCGGTGGTCAGGCTGCGGCGGCAGCCGCCCAGCTTGGTGTCCAGCCAAATCCAGCCAATATGGTGCTCCGGCAGCATGGGGTGCAGCACACTGCCCACCTGCACGCTAATCTCATTGCCCGACACGGTAACCACCGGCACGTGTTTCTCCTGCGCGGCGTCGGTGGTGTTGGCCTTCATCTCTTCCATCGGCTCGCCACAGCAAATCATTGGCACGCCGCTGTCCACCAGTTTTTCAGCCACGTTGCCACAGTGCTTGCAGATAAAAAATTTGGGTGCGTCTTTCATTGTACAATCCCTCCAATTGCATTCTGTTTTTTGCCAGGGTCTCTCTCGGCATAGCTCTATTATAGCCAATTCCCCGGCGAAAAGTATGAATGCTTGGTAAATAAATTTTCTCCATCCGGCGTTTGATTTACTATATGTATTGTTTGTGCATCTATTTACGCAAAGTGTATTGGGCCACGGCGGCCGCCTCCGCTGTGCTTGCTTTTACCATCGCCGCTTTTTGGCCACCCGGGCCACCAGGCAAAATCCGCCATAAATTCCATAATAATGGCCGTATACTATAATCCCGGAAAATAACCAATAAATATCCCTCTATTTCAAATCAAGGAGTGACACGCATGCAAACCATTTATCTGGCCGGCGGCTGCTTTTGGGGCGCCCAGAAATACCTGGACGCCATACCCGGCGTGCTGCACACCGAGGTGGGCTACGCCAACGGCAAAACCGCCAACCCCACCTATGAGCAGGTGTGCCGCGAGGGCACCGACCACGCCGAGGCCGTGAAGGTGGACTACGACCCGCAGGTGGCGCCCCTGCCCTTCCTGCTGGAGGTTTTTTACGACGCGATAGACCCCACCACCGTAAACCGCCAGGGCGGCGACGTGGGCAGGCAGTACCGCACCGGTATCTATACCACTAGCCCCGCCGACCTGCCGGTGATTGAAGCCTCACTGAAAGCGCTGGCCGCCAAGCTGGGCAAGCCCGTGGCCGTGGAGGCCGCCCCGCTGGACAACTATTATACCGCGGAGGAATACCATCAAAAATACCTGGATAAAAACCCCGGCGGCTACTGCCACATTGGCCCGGCACAGTTTGCGCGTGCAGCGGCAGCCCGGTATGCTCCCAAAAACGGCAACGATAAGTCGTAGTTTTATGGCAGCAGACGTAAAGCCGTCCGCTCTGGCCCGCGCTTGATTCCTTGGCCCAATCAGTCCATTTAAAACCAATTTAATATATTATAAGGCTTTTATTGGCAATTAAATGGTATTTACAAAAAGTTTTTTGTTTCTGGCGCCCGGGCCATGCAGCCGGCGCGCCGCCAACGAAAGGAGCCACCCATGGCTTACGAGAAACCCCCACACGCCGAGCTGGTGCAAAAGCTGACCCCCCTGCAGTACGAGGTGACCCAAAACAACGCCACCGAGCCGCCCTTCCGCAACGCGTACGACGCCGAATTCCGCCCCGGCATCTATGTGGACGTGGTGTCGGGCGCGCCGCTCTTTCTCTCCACCCACAAATACAACTCCGGCTGCGGCTGGCCGGCCTTCTCCCGGCCCATCGCGCCCGAGCTGGTGGCCGAGCACGACGACCTCAGCCACGGCATGCGCCGCACCGAGGTGCGCAGCAAGGACGCCGACTCCCACCTGGGGCACGTGTTCACCGACGGCCCTCAGGACGCCGGCGGCCTGCGGTACTGCATCAACAGCGCCGCGCTGCGGTTCATCCCGCTGGAGGAGATGGAGCAGGCGGGGTATGGGGATTGGGTGGCGCAGGTGAAGTAGTTTATCAATAAATAAAGCCACAGTCTGGCTGTGGCTTTATTTATTGGGTATAATCACACAAACTCAAATACTTCACACACATGATTGACGCATAAACAGATGTCAAAAAATTCGTTCAAAAGATATATTTCTATAAGATCAAAATACTCTGCTTTTAAAAGCTCAATAAGCCAATTCAAGTTGCTTTGGCACACAATAAACCTTCCATCACAACAATCAATAATTATATGCACATTGCCTGAAAACATCTGGGGCAATTTTGTTTCATAGTAAACTGGCAAGTCATTAGGACGTACTCTAATATAGCTTTTCAGCAGGGCTTTGTCGCCGCTCCAATAATAATGCAGATCGCTAATACCATATTTAGACATTACACGGTTTAATATATCTGTTGCAGCGGTTTTATCCAATACCTTTACTGACGGATAGCCTGACAGAATTCCATGAAACCTAGTATGGTTGGATATAGAACCCATTATTCTCACCTGTGATTTTATCGTTCTCCAACAAAAGTAACACTGCTCATCTTGAAGTGCACCCCAAAAGTTAGACAGTATGATAAACTGTTTAGGTCGTGTTGACGCAGACGAACAATTATGATACAAAAAGAGCATGAAAATGCTAAAAAGGCACTACAAACAAATTGAACATATG
>JAAYCI010000018.1 GCA_012729855.1 Oscillospiraceae bacterium | reverse complement strand
GCACTCATCATCATCACGGCCAAAGGCGATATCTTCGGGACGGACGCTAAATACGCACTGGGGCTGATCGTTTTGCTGTTCTTATTGACATTCTTGTTGATCATGATTATCTATGGCGGAAAGTACGCCCCCGGCTTCATCGTGGACGAAACAGGGATTACCAACTATACGCAGGCCAGACAGGTAAAGCGCAACCGTGTCATCAATGGCTTGTTGATTGCTTTGGGCGCAATATCCGGTAATCCCACCGCGGTGGGTACGGGCATGACCGCGCAGTCAAGACAGGTCGTGCGCCTCAGGTGGAAAAGCGTTCAAAAGGTCAAATATGACCCCAAAAGGAATACAATCCTCGTGCGGGGCGGATTCTCGGAGAAAACAGCTGTGTTCTGCACGCCGGAAAACTACGCGCAGGTGGCAGCGTTCGTTCGACATAAAACGGGTATATAGGACTGACATGAAAAAGGTGCTCATCAATCTATTATTGGTCTTCATCGGCATCGCCCTTTTACTGTATGGCGCGATGATACCGCTGTTGTCCGTAATCGGCATAAGGACACAAGGTGAGATCACAGTCATCCGCAGGGAAGGCGGCGAGAGGGACGAAGCCGTTCCCAATCGGTACAGCTACTCCGTGGGATACGAGTTTGCACTGGACGACGGCACGATCATCTGTGGAAACACAAAGGTGATTGGCAACGCATACAGCGCAGACATATCCAAGGGTGTGGCGCCGGTCCGTTATCTAAGGGGGTTTCCGTACATCAACGCGCTGGAAGCAGATACGGAGTTTTCCATTGGAACAATTATTCTTTTGGTTGCTGGAGCATTCCTTATTGTCTTCGTGATACGCGCCGGTACGAAGGTGAGGCCGAAAGAGAGAAGCCGAAAGAAAAAGCTAAATAGCGAAACTTCCACCAGGCGATGACTTAACGCATATGTTCTGCTCAGTTTCGCAATGTGCAAAGGTTCAATCCCGTCAAAAAGCCGTTTGCTCTGTTTTGCATCTTGACATCTACGGTTTGAGGAAAGTAAAAATGCGGCTTCTGAGGTGCAGAAAAGCCCGCAGCAGCGGGCTTTTCAGGCTCTGACATCTTTTTAGTCAAAGCATTATGGCGGAGGGAAGGGGATTCGAACCCCTGTGAGGTGTTTGCCTCTAACGGTTTTCAAGACCGCCCCGTTATGACCGCTTCGGTATCCCTCCGTATTGGCGCGCATCGGCCGCCGCCGCTTTCGCGGGCAGGGCACGGGGCAACACACAGGGCAAACGCCACATTCCCCAAGTCCATATTCTACCAGATAAACCCCGGCATATCAAGGGTTTGCCGGCCAACGCGCATACCGCCGCCCAAGCGGGGCCAACGCGCGAATGCTTAAATAGCATAGCACACCGGGCCGGCGCTGTCAATTGGTTGAAGCACTCGTTCGAACAAGTTTTTTTGCCGGCCGCAGCAGGTGTTGTCCGCACCCCTTCGGCTGCCCGCAAAAACAGCTTTCATGTGGCAGATGCGCACACCCGCCACATGAAAGCCCTGTTGCGCCGGTTTTGCCTTGCCTATTTCTTTAGTAGCGCAGCCATGTCTATTTTGTCCTTGTTCAGCACGTTGAAGGGCAGTTTGCCGTTCATGATGTCCACGCAGGTCTCCACCGCGCGGGTAAAGTTGGCCACGCGCGCCTCCAGAGAGTTGTAGGCGATGTGGGAGGTGACCACCACGTTATCCAGCTTCAATATCTCGGCGTTGGCGTCCCGCAGCGGCTCCTCCTCCAGCACGTCCAGGCCGGCGGCCTTCACCTTGCCGCTCTTCAGCGCGGCCACAAGGTCGGGTGTGCTTATCAGGCCGCCGCGGCCGGTGTTCACAATGAACACGCCGTCCTTCATCTTGGCAATGCTGTCTTTGTTGATCATATGGTGGGTCTCGTCGGTCAGTGGGGCGTTCACCGAGATCACGTCCGCCTGCGCGAACAGCTCGTCCAGCTCCACCTTCTTCACGCCGGCTTCGTCAAACACCTCCTGTGGGCAGAAGGGGTCGTAGGCGATGATCTGCATGCCGAACACCTTGGCATAGGCGGCGGTTTGCCGCGCGATGCGCCCAAAGCCGATCAGCCCGAAGGTCTGCGTGCTGAGCCGGTGCACCGGGTAGCCGCAGTTGATATCCCACTCGCCGCCGCGCACCATATCGTAGCTCAGCATAATCTTGCGTTCCACGGCCAGCATCAGCGCGATGCTGTGGGTGGCCACCTCTTCTGTGCAGTAGTCGGGCACGTTGGCGGCCGCCACGTTGTAGGCGCTGCAGTCGTCCAGGTTGATGATCTCATACCCTATGGCCGCGCGCAGCACCACCTTCAGCTTGGGCAGGCGGGAAAGGATCTTTTTGTCTATCGACGTATACACCGTAATAATGCCGTCGGCGTCCTTGGCGGCCTCCACAATCTCATCCGGCTCGCGCAGGTCGTGCATTTCAAAGTCGTAGCCCGCATCGGCAAACCCCTTTTTCATCACCGAAAAGTCGCGCTTCTTGTCGGGGTCGTTGATGTAGGCGTCGATTACAACAAATTTGGGCATTGTCCGTCCTCCATAAGTGTATTTTTATGCAATGAACCGGGCCTTCACGCTGCCCACGCCGCCAAAATGGGCGTGGTACACGTCGCCGGCTTCTATGGCGTAGGTGATGGTAAACGAGCCCGACATGATGAATTCGCCGGCTTTAAGCGCCACGCCCATGCTGCCCAGCTTGTTGGCCAGCCATGCTACGGACTCGGCCGGCCCGCCCAGCACCACCGCGCCGGCGGCGGTGTCCACAATCTCGCCGTTGCGCTCCAGCACCAGGCCCACGGTGCGCAGGTCCAGGTTTTCCACCGGCACCAGCTTGCCGCCCAGTATCACCCGCCCGCAGCTGGCGTTGTCGGCCACGGTGTCGGCCAGTTCTATCTTCCAGTCGGCAATGCGGCTGTCCACCACCTCAAAGGAAGCCATCACGCCGGCGGTGGCCGCCAGCACCTGGGCGGCGGTAACGCCCGGGCCCTTCAGGTCTTCCTTCAGCACAAAGGCGATCTCCGCCTCCATCTTGGGCTGTATCAGGGTGGACAGGCTGATGGGTACCTCCTGGTTGCCCATCAGCACGTCGAACACATGGCCGTAGTCCGGCTCGTTGATGCCCCGGCGGGCCTGCATGGCAAAGTTGGTCAGGCCTATCTTCTTGCCCACCACCACCTGGCCGGCGCCCAGCTTCATCTGCACCACGTCCAGCTGTATCTTGTAGGCGTCCTCGTCCGTAATGTCGGGGTAGGTCTCGGTTAGCGGCGGTATGGTCGTCAGATTCTGCTCGGCCTCAAACAGCTGCTTGGCTATCTTGCGTATGGTCGCTTGGTCCATGCCACACTCCCCTTTCTTTGCTGCGTATGCGCGCAAATCAACCTAAGAACCGGCGCCGCCAAGGCAGCGCCGGTATGCTAACATTTAAAGCATGGGCATTACATGGCGCAGGCGCCGGAGTCGATTGGCAACTCTACGCCGGAAATCTCCCGGGCGGCGTCACTGCACAGGAACATGATGCCATAGGCCATATCTTCCGCGGTTTGCGTGCGGCGCATGGCCGAGTTTTTCGCCATCTTCTCCACCACTTCTTCACTGGTTTCGCAGTCGTCAAAGCGGCCGGGCATCAGCGCTTTAAAGTCGGTTGCTTCATGGTAGATGGGGGTGTACACAAAGCCGGGCATAATGGCGTTCACGTTGATGTTGTAGGGGCCAAGCTCCTGGGCAACGATGTGCATAAAGCGCAGAATGGCTACTTTGGATGCGCCATAGTGCGGGTGGATGCCGGAGTTCCTCAGCGCCGCCAGGGAGGAGGTACATACAATTTTACCGTGCTTCTGCTCCTTGAAAAAGTCGTAGAAAGCCTGCACCATGTTCACATAGCCCACCACATTCACATTGTACTGGTCGCGAATGTCATCTGGCGGGATGTTGGTCATGGGAAGGCCATAGTGTTTGGGGCCTTTGCCGGCGTTGCTAATCAGGAAGTCAATGCGGCCCCATTCTTTCAGCACTTGGGCTGCCATGGCCTTCACCGCTTTTTCGTCGCTCACGTCAATTTGGTAAAAAGCCGATTTCACGCCCAGGGCCGCCACTTCTTCGCTGGTTTTTTTGCCGGCCTCCGCGTTAAAGTCTGCAATAATCACATCGGCCCCTGCTTTGGCAAACTCTATTGCAGTTGCTTTGCCAATGCCAGTTGCCGCGCCGGTCACCAGCGCGATGTTCCCCGAAAAGTCAAATTTTACGTTCATTGTTCTCCTCCTTAGTATTTGTCATGATACTGTCTGGCGGATCACTTTGCCCAGTGGTACTTTGGCAATTTATTCTATTATAATAGCTCTGGCGTGGAAAGTCCACTGTGAAATGTGTCCAACCGGCAAACCCGGCAAAGGAAAATGCCGTGGATGTGACGGGCGCACATTCCGCGGCAAATTCGCATATGGAGAAGCGGCTTGGTTTTGCTTTTCCGGAAAACGGCTTTGCCGGCCGGGCAACCGGGTTCAGCCGTTTAAACGGACACTTTCAGGGCATGCTGCCTGCAGCACGCACCGTATGGTACAGCGCGAACAACTTTTAATGGAAGCGCCCGGCAAAATCCCTCCCGGCATATGCTGGCTGGGGTGATTGCAGGGTCTTGCACAAGCGGGCCGTTCTCCTCCCCAGGTTACGGCGCACTTTACCCCGGCGTACCGGTGGGGCATTTTGCCGGGCATTCCATTAAAGCTCCCGGCCGCCTGGCGCCTGCCATAAACCAGTGGTGCCAACAGGCATGTGTACGGCATCTCCGTCCGGCTGCCTGCCGCGCAAAGTTGTGCCGGGCTCGGCTTCGTTACGAAGAACAGTTGTTCTCCTGCTTCCAGTATAGCAACGACCCTGCGCCAAGTCCAATGCGAAATATCTACAATTCGCGCTTTTTTTGGCAAACCTGTCTAGCCCGGTTGCAAATATCTATGGAATATGGTACATTATATATAGATTAAATCTATATATCCATTCTATAGACCTTTGCCATTTATGTGCACCGGCTATTATTGCCGCCGCCAACGACGACGGGGTGCCGTGTTATGTATGACATGAACGTGCAATGCTTTTATGCCGTGGCCGAAAGCGGCAGCTTCAGCCGCGCGGCCGAGATACTGTTTTTAACACAGCCTTCGGTTAGCCGCAACATCAAGGTGCTGGAGGCCGAGCTGGGCTACACCCTGTTTCGGCGCACCACCCGCTCTGTACAGCTTACCCCGCAGGGCGAAATGCTGTTTGAGGTGCTGAAAAAAACCATGGCCATATGGCAGGCCGGCCTGAAAGAGGTGCAGGCTGCCGGCCGCGGCCTTACCGGCCGGCTGCGCATTGGCCTTTTAAACGGCTGGGTGCTTGAGCGCCTGCCCATCATAGACACTTTCCAGCGGCGCTACCCCGGTGTGCAAATAGAGATACACAAGTTTCGTTACCTGGAGCTGGCCGAGATGCTGCTGCGCGGCGCGCTGGACCTGATCATCGTCACCGTTCCCCCCATTGACCTTGAGAAGTATTTTGCCCTGCAAAAGCAGGTCCATATCAGCAGCAGCACCATCTTCCGCGCCCCCATGCTCATCTGCGCCTCCATCGAGCACCCGGCCGCCGCCGGGGCCAGCACCATCCAGCAGCTGGGCGCGCTGAACCTGTTCGTGCTTAGCCCCGAGCACCACCCCTCTGCCTACGCGGTAAACAGCGCGCTGATACGCGACAACCAGTGGTCGCTTAACATCATACACGCCCCCAACACCGAAACCATCCGCACGGCGGTAGACCGCCAGCAGGGCTGCACCCTTTCCTCGGTGATGTACCTGCCGTTGGACTACCGCTGCTACTACAAAACCTTCCACACCGGCCTGCTGCTGGACACCTTTTGTACCTGGAACCACGACACCGACAACAAGGAGATTGTGGAGCTGTTTATGCAGGAGCTTGCGGCGGCGCCGGTGGAGGAGATTTCGATTGTGGACTGATTGCGCAGTATGGGTAGTTTGTGCGAATAAGAAGCACACGGACGAAACTTTACTATAGCTATAATCAATAATGCAGCCCAGGGCGAGACCTTACTTTCTTGTAACCAAGAAAGTAAGGTCTCGCCCTAAAGCTTGGGCACGCCGCCCAGCAACCCAAAACCGGCATGCACGCATGCCGGTTTTTACATCCTGCTTCTATTCAGCGCTGGTTTGCTCGTCTGGCACATATTCCAGCAAGTCCGCAATCGAGCAGCCAAACACTTTGCAAATGCGGTTCAGCTGTTCAATCTCCACGCGCTTTACTTCTTCATAGTACATTTTGGAAACGGTAGCCGGGCGAATGCCGGCGGCATCGGCCAAAGCTTTCTGTGTCATTTTATGCTTTCCCAGCAGTTCAGACAACTTGATTCGTATCACAAAACAGCCTCCCCTCATGCTCATTCTAGCAACTGCAAGGGAGCGAAGGAACAAAAGCAAATGGATATTACTTTTATAGTAATATTATATTGTTTAGAAGTAATTTTAATGCTACAATTGGGCTATCCTAAACGCTTGGAGGAAACCCCTATGCCCGACTACAAAGCCATGTACGAACTGCTGGCCCGCCAAACCGCCACCGCCCTGCGCCTGCTGCGCCAAAACCGCATTGAGAGCCTTTATAAAGCCATCGACCTTTTGGAAAACACCCCAAAGGATGCCCAAAGCCTGTATGGGGAATTGGCCGCCGCGCCGCACAAGCCCGCCAAAAAGCCGGGGCGCGCACCACGCCCCGGCCCGGAACCATCAGAACAGAAATAGCCTGCTTACAGCCCTACCGCATCCGCCAGCTTGTTGGCAATGTCCTGCTTGGTGGTGGCCACCACCTTCTCGCCGCTGGCCACGTTCAGAATGATCGCCTTGTGGCCGCCGTCGTTGATCTGGGCCAGGTCATTGGCCACCACCAGATAGCTGCCGTTGCGCTTTCCGTGCTGCAGGGCCACGTCCAGCAGCTCCGCCTCACTCACGCCGCTCAGCAGCTTCCAGCTTATCATTTTGGTCTCGTAGCCGGCCGCTTTGGCCAACCCGGTGATGCGGGCGATCACCTTGGGCGTCAGCCCCAGCTTCACCAGCATGTCCGGCTCGTCCGACGACATCTTGGTGTCGCGGTCGAAAACGCTTTTGGGCGCGCGCAGTACGTCGGCTATGGCCTCGGCGTTAAAGCCTTCAGCACCCGCCTGCCGGTACAGCGCGTAGATCTCATCCGCCAGCATCCGCGCGCTGGAGGCGTAGCGCCCCACATAGTCGCCCACCGCCGCCGAGTGGAACAGGTAGTCGATTTTGTGGTTTTGGTACAGCTTTTCCAGCTCGTCCAGCATGTCCTGCGCCTCGCTGGTAACGCGCACCCCATGCTTCACGCCGCCTATCAGCACCAGGTGGGCGCCCCGGGCAATCAGCCCATCCAGCGCCGGCCGGTTGATGAGGTAGGCCGTTTTGTTGCACACCAGAAAAAGCTCCACCGGCTTTTCGGCGCTGGCGCGCGCCATCAGCGTTTGGGCAATGATGCTGCCCAGCGCGCCGGTGCTCATGTTGGTTATTTTCATGATGTCGTCAATGGTCTCGTCGGTGGGCCCCAGCGTTACCACAATACGCTTCACGCCGTCGTCCGGCCACTGCTTTTTAGCTTCACCCATGTCCCTGTCCCTCCAGTTTTATCCGTGTAATGCCCGTGGGGTTGCTGTAAAAGTCTTTGCTGCGGGCAAAAAAGCGCACGTCGCTGCCGTCTATCAGGTCCATCATCAGCGCCTCGGGCTCGCTTTCCAGCTGGTAGATGAAGGAAAAATGGCCGTTCTCCCGGCTTTTGCCCTGCCCCTGGCCCTCCAGCATCTTCTTCACGTTGTAGGTGATGGGCCCCATCACATAGCTTTCGCCCTGCGACGAGCCGGGCGCCCGCGCCTCGTTGTGGGAGTTCACCACGATGGAATAGATACGCTCGTTGGTGTCGTGGATGACCTCCGACAGCCGGAAGAAAACGCTTTGCTGGGTGTTGCTGCAGGGCGACACCATGCCCCACACGTGGGGCGATATCAGCGAGGAGTTGCCCACATAGTAGCCCAGGCGGTAGTAGTCCATGCAGTTCAGTATGGCCAGGCGCTTGCCGCTGGCTTTGTCCACCACCGGGAAGTAGGGCGGCCACTCGCCCCGGCGTATGCCGGCCTCCCACCGGGCAATCACCTGGTCGGGCACCTGCTGGTTGGGGTGGTTCAGCTCCATAATCTCCCACGGCGAGGGGAACAGCTTGGGCAGCACCCGGTGCTCGCCATCGGGCAGGTACAGGTGGGTCTCATTCACACTTTGGGCGTTGTAGGCGCTGCCGGCCACCACCACGCTGTGTTGCGCCAGCTTGCGGTATTCGCCGTCCAGCGCCGCAATGTAGCAGGTCTCGGGGAACACCACAAGGTCCGGCTGGTGCCGGCGGGCAATCTCAAAGCAGTGCGCCATCATGGGCGCCACGTCTGCGTATTCCACCCAGCTGCGCTGCCAGTCGCGCTGCTGGCGTACCTTCAGCTGGAACATCAACACCCGCACAGCCATGCCTGCTCACATCCCTTGTGTCTCTCTATTGCGCACCTGTCAGGAAAATCACTTTAGTATAGCACAGTCAAGCGCCCCCAAACAAGCGGGGGCGCTATTGGTCGTCCGTTTTCTTTCCCCGCGTCACTTGCGGCGCCTGCTCGCCCTTGCCCCGGAAAAGCCGACGGTTGTAATACAGCTGCCGAATTTTGCGCACCACGGCGTTGTGGGCATTGCTGCCGGCCACCGGCAGGCCCAGCAGCTCTATCTCGGGTGTGGCGTTGGCCGTGCTGTAGGCGATATCGGCCATTTGCAGCAAGGCTTTGTCGGTGGGGCTGCGGCCAAAGGCCACCAGCTTTTTGTAGTCGTAGCGCTGCATCAGCCAGCGCACGGCCTGGTCCTTGCTGGCGCGGGGGTTGGTCACCTCCATGTTGGCATAGCCCGGGTGCTCGCCGTCGTCGTGTCGCACAATGCGTATCTCGTCCTGCCAGGGCAGCGCCCGCAGCTTGGCCTCCACGGCGTCTATCTGCTTGTGGGTGCCGGCAAAAAACAAAAACAGCACGTCGGCGTTTTCGGGCGGCAGGCCCAGCACATAGCTGTGGTAGCGCCGCAGCTGCAGCCGCTCGTCCAGCACCTGCTCGTAGGCGCTGCCGGGCAGGGCGCAAAACACGTGCAGCTCGTCGTGTAAAATGGCATACTGGTAGCTCTGTACCTCGGCGGTGGCGCCGGCGCGCGCCGCGCCGCGCGCCACGTCGGCCGGCAGCGCCACATAAAACGGGAAGCTGCGCTCCTCTATGTTATAGATGGCCGCGCCGTCCATGATGATGACGGGCAGGTGGAAGTTCACGTCCTGGATGCGGGGCAGCAGGGTGGCCAGCGTGCGGTGGCTGGCAATGGTGATAGCCGCCTTGCGTTCCAAAAGGCGGTTCAGGTTCATCAGCGTATAGTTGCTCAGCGTGCCGTTGTCCTGGGCCAGCACGCGGTCGAACGCGGCCACGTACAATACCGCTGTGTCGCTTTTGCGGGAAAACCAAAACCCGTTGATCAGGTAGCTCACCCCAATGCCAATGAAGGTGTCCGCCGCGCGGTTGATGGCATAGAGGGTGGGGTCCATGCCGGGCTCCAGCAGCACCACGCTGAGGAACACCACCCAGGCAAAATAGCTGCCGGCCGGGCGTTTTATAAGCACCTGCACATACAGCACCAGCACGGTAACAATGCCGATGAGCAGGTAGCGCCACAGCCAGAAGTCGAACAACGCGAACGGCTGCATGGCCAGCAGGGTAAGCAGGCCAAAAACAGCGCCCACCACCGTGCTGATGATGCGGTTGATGCCGATGCTGAGGCTGTCGCTGCCGGTGGACTGCATGCACAATACGGCCGACAGCGCGCCGAAGATGGGCACGCCGCCCGGCCGCAGGTAGGTGATGACCATGGTGACAAACAGCGCCACCGCGGTTTTTACAAGCCGCATACCAATGGGCGGCAGGGTTATTTTTTTCATGTCTCTTTCTCGTGTGCTGGCCCGGCTGCGGGCCGTATTTTCAGGAATACAAAAAAGGAATGCCCGCTGCGGCTGCATCCCCTTTTTCTGATGTTACTATACCACAAAACGGGCCGAAATTCAAGACTGGTACCCCCCGCGCGGCAGGCATACAATAAAACTGCAAGCCAATGGTTTTCCCAAACGGAACACAACAGGAGGTGCCTTTTGTCCCCATTCCCACTTATGGTTCCCGCCGCGCCGCAGCGGCAAACCACCCTTAACCAGCTGCAGGCCTGCAACGGCATGACCGCCCTTGCCCTGCGCCGCGAGCAGCTTTTGCAGGAAAGCGGCCGGCTGGAGTTCGGCGGCGGCATCCTGCAAAAGCTGGTGTATACCTTTTGCGACTCGCCCTTCATAGCCCCCCGCAACTACGCCGCCACGCTGGACGGCCTGCTGGAATGCTTCTACCACTGCAAAACGGAGGCGCTGGAGCGGATTACCGACGACGCGCTGCTGGCCATCATGAAGCGGCAGTTCGACGGCCCCTGCCAGGGTTCGCTGGAGCTGTTGGGCGGCACCGTGCTGGAAAACCTGGCCCGGGCCGCCCGCTGTGCCCCGCCCGGCAGCCAGGCTTTTTTGGAGGAAGCACCGGCCGGCCCGCAAGCCAACTACGACGACGAGGCGGCATCTGACGACACATTTTAAAAAGCCTGCACCCACTCATGGCGTGTGTTTTAAACCGGACAGACGCACACGGCCAAGCGGATTTTTCGCCCACCACCCCCCCGCCCTGCTGGATTATCCCCTCTGCCAGCCGGCGCCGGAAACCCTGCACGGCGTACACTATGTGGCTACCTGGCTGGAGGGCCTCTATCTGGTGAACCGTTTCCTCCACAGCTTTCCCGCCGCCACCCTGCACAAACGCCTGCTGGCCCACCATGCCGACTATGACGCGCTGCATATCAACCTGTTCGAGCCGGTTTTTACCAGCGCGCTGGGCCTGGCGCTGGCCGGCGGCGACGTATCGGGGCTCACCCTCTGTGAAGCCGAGCGCGAAAAGCTGTATATGCTGTTCCACCCCGCCAAAGGCAGGCCAACGCCCCATTACGACGCCCTGCTGAAAAAAGCTGTGGACCGCTTATGCACTGCCCTGCGCCTGTGGGACAGCGCCACCCGCCGCACACTGGCCGCTTGGGCCGGCGCCCTGCTGCCCCGCCTCACCGCTGGCAGCCGGCAGGGTTTTGCGCTGCTGCTGCCCACCCTTTGAAGAAAAATCGGCCAAAGCGGTTTCCTCCGGCGGGCATTTACAGTATAATAAGTCTGTACCGCTGCCGGGCTGCCGCCCGCGGATACACTTCAAACAGAGGGGACTGGACATACCATGAAGCTTGTATACCAAGGCAAAACCAAAGACGTTTTCGCGCTGGACGACGGCAATTACCTGCTGAAATTCAAGGACGACGCCACCGGCGAGGGCGGCGTGTTCGACCCTGGGGCCAACACTGTGGGCCTGCAGATAGCGGGCATGGGCCAGGGCGGCCTGCGCCTTACCGAGTACTTTTTTACCAAGATACAAGACGCCGGCTGGCCCACCCATTTTGCCTCGGCCGACATTGCCGCCGCCACCATGACGGTGCGCCCGGCCCAGGTGTTTGGCAAGGGGCTGGAGGTCATCTGCCGTTTCCGCGCCACCGGCAGCTTTATGCGGCGCTACGGCGCCTACGCCACCGAGGGCCAGCCGCTTGACGCCTTTGTGGAGGTTACCCTGAAGGACGACGACCGCGGCGACCCGCCCATCAGCAAGGACGCGCTGGCCATGCTGGGCCTTTTAACCGAAGCCGAATACGAAACGCTGAAGGACCTCACCCAGAAGATGTCCACCCTCATCAGGGACGCGTTGGCCCAGAAGGGCATGGAGCTCTACGACATCAAGCTGGAGTTCGGCCGTGTGGGGGGCGAGATTGTGCTCATTGACGAGATCTCGGGCGGCAACATGCGGGTGTACAAAGACGGCACCATTGTGCAGCCGCTGGACCTGGTGCGCCTGATGCTGGACTGACTCCGGCGACCTATATAAGCAAAAAATCCCGAAGCTTTTACCAAAAGCTTCGGGATTTGGTTTTGTTTGGGCCTTTTGCCTATGCCATCACCGGACTGTCGCCCAAAAAGCGCTGCAGCAGCCGGTACAGCTCGTCCATGTCTATCGGCTTGGCCACGTGGCCGTTCATGCCGGCGTCCAGGCAGCGTTCCACATCTTCTTTAAAGGCGTCGGCCGTCATGGCAATAATGGGCACCTGTTTGCTCGCCCCGTCCCCAGCGCGGATATGCCGGGTGGCCTCCAGGCCGTCCATCCGGGGCATCTGCACATCCATCAGCACCAGGTCGTACTCCTGCCCCCGCTGCCGGAACACCTCCACGGCCTCCAGCCCATCGCCCGCGCAGTCTATCGCCAGGCCGGTGTCATCCAGCAGGCTCAAGATGATCTCCCGGTTGATCTCAATGTCCTCCACCAGCAGCAGCTTTTTGCCGTGCCAGCGGTAGCTGTGTTCGGCGGGCTGCGGGGCCTGGGTCACATAGCGCTTGTCGGTCACGTCCACCAGGGTGTTGAACAGCGTGGACGGCAGCACCGGCTTTGGCAGGAAATGCGCAATGCCCAGCCCGGCCACGTCCCGCTCCACGTCGGTGCGGTCGGCCACCGATATCATCACCAGCCTGGTATCCCCGGCCACCTCTTGCAACACGCCGGCCGTCTCCCGGCCGTCCATTTCGGGCATCTTCCAGTCTATGAAGGCCACGTCGTAGGGCCGGCCCTCGGCAGTGGCCGCCCGCGCCTTTTCCACCGCCTGCCGCCCGCTGGAGGCCGTGTGGCACACCGCCGAAAAGCCCTCCAGCACATTGGCGAAATAGTCCAGCACATCGGCGCTGTCGTCCACCACCAAAATGCGCAGGTCGTCCCTTTTTTCGGGCGGCGGGGGCAGCGCGTCCAGCGGGCCGTCCCAGGTAAAGTCTACCTCGAAGGAGAAGGCCGAGCCCTTGCCGGGCGCACTCTCCACCCGGATATCGCCGCCCATCATGCGCACAATGCTTTTACAAATGGCCAGCCCCAGCCCGGTGCCGCCATATTTGCGGGTGGTGCCCACATCGGCCTGCTCAAAGGCGGTGAACAGCCGGCGCTGCTGTTCGGGCGATATGCCAATGCCGTTGTCCCGCACCACCACGCTTAGCCGCGCTTTGCCGTCGGCGGCCGTGGTGTGGCCCACCTTCACATGCACCTGCCCGCCCTCGGGGGTAAACTTGGCGGCGTTGTTCAACAGGTTGATGAGCACCTGGCTTAAGCGCAGCTCGTCGCACACCACCTTGCGGTCGAACAGGTCACGGAAATCGAAGTTCAGCTCCAGCCCCTTCTCCTCCATCTTCACGTTCACCACATGTACAATATTCTGCACCATCCGCTCAAAGTCAAACGCGTTGGCGCTTATCTCCAGCTTGTTGGCCTCTATCTTGGACATATCCAGAATGTCGTTGATCAAATCCAGCAGTTGGCGGGAGGCCGTGTCCACCTTTTCCAGGCAGTACCGCATCCTGGCCATATCGTCCGACTTATGGGCGATGGCGCTCATGCCGATGATGGCGTTCAGCGGGGTGCGTATCTCGTGGCTCATGCGGGAAAGGAAGTCGCTTTTGGCGCGCGAGCCGGCCAGCGCGGCCTCCTTGGCGGCCATCAGGTTTTCGGTCAGGTCATTGCGCAAGGCCGCCGCGGCTATCAGGTTGCCGGCCGAGCGCATCACGCTCTCCTCGCCGGAGGTAAACACCCGGTCGTCGTTGTGGCAGTCGTCAAAGCCCAAAAAGCCCCAAAACTCGCCCTGCACCAGCAGCGGCACCAGCAGCACCGACTGGACGTCGGCCAGCCCGGGAAACTCGCGCAGCATGCCGCCCATCTCGGCCATGGGGGTGTTGATGCCGCCCGCCTCGCCCAGTATCTCGCGCCAGTTGGGCAGCAAATCGTCGTAGCAAAGGGTGCGCTCGCCATATTCCAAATAGGAAACCCTGGTCTCATCCAGCCACTCGCACAGGTGGCTGGCATACAATCGGCCGTCTTCCTCCCAGTTTTGCCATACGTAGGCCTTGTCCACCCCCAGGCTTTGCCCCAGCACCCGCAGCGCGGCTTCCAGCGTTTGCATAAACTGGCCGGCCTGGCTTTCCATCAGCCGGGCGGCCACCTCGTTGGCCGCCTGCAGCAGCTGGTCTTGCCGGCGCAGGCGGTTCTCGGTCTTTTTCAGGGTGGTAAGGTCCACCTGGTAGCCGGCAATGGCAAAGCTGCCCATGTAATCTATGCGCTTCATGATGATGCCCATGGGCACCAGCCTGCCGTCAAAATCGAACCAGGTCTCAAACTCGACGAAACCCTTTTCCATGGTTTCCTTCAGCCGCTTCAGCATGCTGTAAGACTTTTTACCCCCCGGCTGCTGCTTGGGCGTGGCCCTTGCCAGCGCCGGGATAAACTCGTTCAGCAGGATTTCTTTGTCGTCGTAGCCAAAAAAATCCATCAACGCGGGGTTGCAGTCCACCGCGCGCAGCTGGTCGTCAAAAATAACGCTCATATGGGGGCTGGCGTCAAACATGGCCACGCTGGTGCGGCGCATCTGCTCCAGGTCTTTTTCGGCGGTCTCTATTTTTTCTTCCAGCTGTTCCTTGTGGCGGATATTCTCCTGCAGGGCTTTTTGGGCCTCCAGCTCAGCCCGCACCAGCTTGTCCACATTCAGCACACCAGCAAACACGCGGGTGGGGCGGCCGGCTTCGCCCCATTCGGCCACGCGGGCAGTTACATTTACCCACAGCAGCTGGCCATTTTTGTGCCGGCCCCGCATCTGCAGCGAATACACCTCAGTCTCCTGGGCAGGCCTGCCCTTGGCCAGCAGGGCCTGCAGCCCCGCGCCCAGTGTGGTAAAGTCTTCCATGGTCATAAAGTGCTGCAGCTTATCAAAGCTTTCGGCCACCTCATCCTCGGTGTAGCCGAACATGGCCAGGAAATCCGCGTCGTAGTGCATGGCGTTGCTCGTCAGGTCCCAGTCCAGCGTGGCCAGGCCGTTCATGCCGGTGGCCGCGTCCAGCAGGCGCAGCTTCTCCGCCAGTGCTTCCTCCGCTTTTTTAAAACGGTTCACATCGTAAAGCATGCCCACAATGCGCTTGGCGTTGCCGTTTTCGTCCCACTCGGCCACAGCGCCGCGGTCCTGCACCCATTTGATGTCGCCATTTTTGCAGGTAATGCGGAACTCCGTCTCGTAGCTGGTGAGCTGCCCGGCCACGCAGGCCGCAATAATTTCGTCGGCGCGCTGGCGGTCGGCGGGGTAAATCAGCAAGTCCCGCGCGCTCATATCGGCATCGGGCATCTCGCCGTCCTCATAGCCGGCAATACGCTCCAGCTGGCCGCTGTGCACAATTTTGCCGGCAGGCAGGTCCCAGTCCCACATGCCCACACCGGTGGCATTTATAATGGTGTCCAGGTTGGCGGCAAAATGCGCCCTGGCCCGGCGCTGCTCTGCCTCCAGCCGCGCTTTTCTTCTGGCTTCGCTCTCTTTGTTCAAGGTTTTCCTCCCCGGCGTGTGCCCTGCCCGGTTGCCATCCTACGCCCCGGCCTCTTTTAGAATATATATTATATCATACACAGATACGCAATAAAAGCCCCGCGTTATAAAATATTCACTCAACTTGCCTGTTATCGACATTTTATGCCCTTTTTAAGAAATAATATATTTCTTTATGGCGTTTTTTCGCAGCTGCCGGCCCTGCACTAAAAAAAAGACAGGCGGCCAGCGCCACCGCGCCTGCCGCCTGTCTTGTGGCTTTTGTTTGCTTAGGGCAATACAATGGGAACGGTGAACATCAAAATGGTGGCGAAGATGAAGCCCACCACCGATACCCCGATGAGCACATACTTGGGCACCAGTGATTTGAAGGACGCCGTGATGCCCAGCAGGAACAGCACCACCGCGTACACCACAGTCACCAGGCCCTGGTTGTCGCTGTGGGTGTTGTTGGCGTTGCCGGAGGCCATCATGGCCTCCGACTCTTCCAGTTTGTCCCAATAGTCATAAAAATAGGTGTAGGTGAATTCCTCGCTGTCAAAGGGCGAGGCGTATTCCGGCTGCTAGGCCGCCCATACAATGGCGGCCCCAAAATCCTCCGACACGCTGTTGCTCATTATCTGGTCGATCTTGTACTCCAGCCGCTCCACTTCTTCGGTCTCGTTCTTTTCCTCGGCAAACACCAGGTCGATGTTCAGGCCCATCAGCTGGTTCCATAGCATCAGGTCCTGGTTATAGTTCTGCATGGCTTCGTTGTACATGGCGTTTGCCTCGGCGTTCAGGTTGTTGGCCGTGGTGTACTTTTGGTCCTGCTAGCTGCCATGCAGCGCCCCCTGCCACGACGCCCAGGCTGTAAACACCGCTGTAATGCCCAGCAGTATCACAACAATCGTCTCAATCTGGTTGTTCCTCTTTTCTTTTTGTGCGCTCTCCATCATTATTTCCTCCTTTTGCGTATCCCATGGAAAGTGCCGCAAGTATCTATTGTACGCTTGTCTTTTATTATAGGGGGTCAACGCCCTGCCGTGCAATTCCGTTCACGCAGAAAGTTTACCGCTTACGCTGCGGGTGCTTGAATATGGTAACCCAAATGGCTACTATAGAGGTACCATATGGCGGCACACCAACAAGGAGGGAAATATATGCACACATTCAAAAAATGGCTGGCCTGCCTGACAGCCGTGCTGATGCTGGCGGCGCTGGCCGCCTGCGGCGGTGGCGGCACATCCGGCGGCGGCACCCAGCCGGCCAGCCAGGCCACCAGCAGCAGCCTGCCCGACAACAGCGAGCCCGACGAGCCGGACGACCCCGGCGATGACGACACCACCGACGCCACGGCGCTGGGCGCCCTGTACGACCCCGACGACACCTGGGCCGTTTACTGGTACCTGTGCGGCAGCGACCTGGAGAGCGACGGCGGCGCGGCCAGCACCGATTTGGAAGAGATGTTCGAGGTGCAGCTGCCCGACAATGTCACCGTCGTGGTGGAGACCGGCGGCGCGGCCACGTGGATGCTGGACATAGACCCCAGCACCAACAGCCGCTTCGCCTATACGTCTGCCGGTTTTGAGCTGGTGGACCAAAAGCCGTCTGAAAACATGGGCGACCCCGATACCCTGGCCGACTTCCTGGCCTTCTGCAACGAAAACTACCCCGCCGACCACACCGCAGTGCTCTTTTGGAACCACGGCGGCGGCAGCGTGAGCGGCGCGGCGTTTGACCAGCTGTTTGGCGACGATTCGCTTACCCTGCCCGAGATGCGCGAGGCTTTTTCCGCCGTGTACGAGCTGGACAGCGACGCCCCGCCCTTTGAACTGATTGGCTTCGACACCTGCCTGATGGCCACCATCGACGTGGCCGCTGCTTTCCAGGACATTGGCCGCTACCTGGTGGCCAGCGAGGAGCTGGAGCCCGGCTGCGGCTGGTATTACACCGGCTGGGTGGGCGCGCTGGCCGAAAACCCGGGGCTGAACGGCGGCCACCTGGGCCAGGCCATTTGCGACACCTACTATGAGGCCTGCGAGTACTACGGCCTGGCCGACGACATCACGCTGTCGGTGACCGACCTTTCCCGCCTGCCCGCCCTGACGGAGGCCTACGACGCCATTGGCCAGGAAGCGCTGGCCAGCGCCTGCAACGACCCCGCCTATTTCTTCACCGGCTTTGGCCGGGCGGCCCGCAGCGCGGAAAACTACGGCAACAGCAGCCAAAGCTGCACCAACATGGTAGACCTGGGCGATTTGGTGCGCAAGGCCTCCGGCCTGCTGCCCGAAAGCACCGACGCCGTGCTGAGCGCGCTGGACGACTGCGTGGTGTACAAGGTACAGGGCCCCTACCGCAGCCAGGCCACGGGCCTTGCCTGCTATTACTCCTACAACAACGACTATGACGACTTTTCCAGCTATGCCCAGCTGGGCACCAGCGAGGCATTTGCCTACCTGTACGACTATGAGATTACCGGCACGCTGAGCGACGCCGGCATGGAGTATGTGGGCATTACGCTGTACGACGGCGACGACAGCTTTGCCGAAGAGCTGGCCCCCGTGCCCAGCCCCCAGCCGGGCAGCCTGGAGGATTACCCGGTGGCCATTAACGACGACGGCTATGCCGTGCTGGAGCTGGGCCCCGACAACGCCAACCTGCTTACCAGCGTGCGCTTCCAGATTGCCTACATGGACCTGGACAGCGGGATGATCCTCTTCCTGGGCGGCGACAACGACCTGGACATGGACTGGGAGAACGGCGTTTTCACCGATAACTTCCGCGGCGTTTGGGGCGCGCTGGACGGTGCGCTGGTGTACATGGAGATCACCTACGAGGACGACCACTACACCCTGTACAACGTGCCTATTTTGCTGAATGGCGAGGAACAGACTATGGTGGTGAGCTACAGCTACGACACCGGCAGCTATAACATTCTGGGCGTGCGCAGCGGCGTGGAAGAGAACGGCATGGCCAACCGCAACCTGCGCGCGCTGGCAGTGGGCGACGTGGTGGAGCCGCAGCTGGTTTACACCACCCTGGACAGCGACGACTTCGAGCAGATCAGCGTGGGCAGTATTACCGTTACCGAGGACACCACCTTTGCCGAGACCGACCTGGGCGACGGCACCTTTGCCTATATGTTTGAGATGCTGGACATCCAGAGCAACACCTACCTGTCCGATCTGGTCTTCATCAGCGTGGAGGACGGCGATATCACCATGGAGACAATGGACGACTGAGCCATCGCAGTTGTAAGCACACAAGAAAAAGGGAGGCCGCGGCCAAAGCCGCCGCCTCCTGTTTTTATGCCCAATCTTTACAATTTACCGGGCGCCCCTGGCGGGCGCTTGCCCAGGGTATTCACCGCGTAGTCCAGCCAGGCCTGCTTTACCATGGCGCGGCTGCGGCGGCTCACCGGTACGGTCTCGCCGTTGTCCAGCACCATGGCTGCGTCGCCCAGGCTGGCCACATACTGCAGGTTTACATAATAGCTGCGGTGGCAGCGCACAAAATGGTTGCCGTTCAGGTGGGGCTCCAGGTGCTTCAGCGCCGTGCCGGTTTTCAGGTTGTAGTGGGTGGTGTGCACCGTCACCGAGTGGTCGTACACCTCCAGGTAGCGTATCTGCGAGGGCATCACCGCCACCGTCTGCCGCTCGCAGTTAATGGGAATGCGCTCCTCCTGCCTTTCCAGCCCGCAGAACTGCACGGCGCGCTCCAGCCCTTCGCACACATCCTCGTGGGTATAGGGCTTCAGCAGATAGTGCACGGCGTTCACCTCAAAGCCCTCGGGGTAGTGGTCGCGGCTGGCCGTTACCAAAATGATGGCCCCCTCAAAGTCCGCGGTGCGCAACGCGCGCGCCACATCAATGCCGTTTTCGCCCGGCAGGTAGATGTCCAGCAGCACAATGTCATAGCCCAGCACCTGTGTGTCCGCCAGCAGGGCGGCGCCGCTCTCATACTCCCGGCAGTGCAGGGGCAGCTCGCGCTCGCGGGCAAAACGGCCGCAGCTGGCGGCCAGTTCACGGGTATCGTGGGCATTGTCGTCACAAATGGCAATCCTCACCGGTTAACCCCCCTGTGTCCTCACTCACTTTATTTAAGTATAAGGCGGATGGCCACTTTTTTAAATACCCTTTGCGCAGCGTAAGCACCACTTGCGCACCCGGCGGCTATAAGCGACGTAAATCCGCCGCCCGCGCCCCTTCCGTAACCGGGCCGGGCGCTATGCGCCAAAAGCTTGGAGCCTGTATTCAACTCGGAGAATTGCCAAAAGCCGGGCGGATTTCGTGGCAGTTCGCGGCGTTATCCCGCAGGAATATGCTGTGTATTCCAAGAGAACGCAACAAAGAAGTGGCGCGGGATATGCCGGACCCGGGCCGTTTGGATCGTTGACTACAGGCTCTCAAACCATCCGTTCAATTATATACTAGAACCACTTCAAAACCGAAACGGTTTTGAAGCCGCGCATGACAATGCGCGGGAATCGCCCGGAGGGCGATTGGTTCGCCGTTCATAGTCAAACACACACCTTGCAGGTGTGCCAGCAGGCTTTGCCTGCCGCCTTGAAAACCGTCTCGGTTTTCAAGTGGTTTAACTATATCGCATCAAAGCGCCCGCCTGCCTCCCCTCAAAGGGGGGATTTTTGCAGCACCACCGACGCCACAAACACGCCGTCCTCAGCCTCGAACTGCGCCAGGCCGCCGCAGCGCCCGGCCACCGCCGCCACCGAGGCCAGCCCCTGCCCGCCCCCGGCCCGCGGCGAGATAAACCGCCCCCGCCGCTTTTGCAGGGGGCCGGTATAGCTGTTCTCCACCCGCAGCACCAGCCGGTTATCGTCGGCACGGGCGGCCAGGTGCACCTGCCCGGCGCCGGGGGGCATTGCGGCCGCGGCCCGCAGCGCGTTTTCCAGCAGGTTGCCCAGCACCACGCTCAAATCCACGTCGCTCACCGGGGCGGTCTCGCCCATCTCCAGCTGCGCGGTGAACCGCACGCCCTGCTTTTCGGCCAGCGCGGCATAGTAGCGGGCCATCGCGTTGGCGGCGGGGTGTTTGGTGTAAAAAAGCGGGGGGCTGTCGGGCAAACTCTCCTTGTAGCTGGCCAGGTACGCCCGCAGGCCGGGCATGTCGCCCGCCTCGGCATAGCCGTCCAGCGCCAGCACCTGCTGGCGAAAGTCGTGCCGCACAGCCCGCAGGGCGGCGGCCTGTTCGTCCACCATGCGGCTGTGCGCCGCCTGCATCTCCAGCCGCTGGGTGGCCGCCCGCACCGCTTCGGCCAGATGCATCCGCTCGCGCCAGGCGGTTACCATGTCGCGGCACAGCAGCGCCCCCAGCAGGCAGACGGACACAAAGCCCGCCACCTCGGCAAACCAGCCGGTGGTGATGGGCTCAAAACGGGGGTATACGCGGTCCATCACCATGGCTAGGGCAAAGAACGCCGCACTGCCCAGCAGCAGCGGCGGCAGCTTTTCATCCCGGCGCACCGCCAGCACCGCGCCCACCAGCAGCGCGGCCATCAGCGCAACTTTATAAATGGCGCTGAGCACTGAAAACGCCTGCATGGCCCCGGCGCCCAGCACAGGCAGCAGCCACATGTACACCGGCACCGCCGCGCAAAACACCACCGCCGGCACCCAAAACAGCCGGAACACCCGCCGGCGCGGGCCATACAGCGCGTTCTGCATCAGCAGCACCAGCAGGAACATCAGGTAGTAGCAGCACACCGATATGGCCGCCAGCGGCTGCAATGGCAGCGGCCAGGCCGCCCGCAGCAGCGGCAGCCCCGCGTACCCGGCAAAGCACAGGCCCAGCAGCGCAAACAGTACCCCCTTGGGGTAGCGCGCAAACAGCCCGATGTACAAAAACGCCAATGCCAGCACCAGCACCACGGCCACGGCGGCCGCCCGCAGCCACAGGGCGGCGTCGCGCACGTTGGCCACCGCCTGCGGGGTGCCAAAGGCCGGCGGGTGGGTCATGCCGCTGTAAAAGTAGCTGTGGTCGGCCGCGGCCACCAGCAGCCGCACATGGCCCCCGGCCTCAAAGGTAACCAGCCGGGCCTGCAGCGCATCCTGGTAGGCGTCGGCCTCGGGCACACCCAGTTCAATCACCAGCGCGTCGTCCACATACAGCCGGTAAGCGGAATAGACCTCGGGCATCAGCAGGGCGTAGGTGGCCGGCTGTGCCGGCAGCAGCAGGTTCAGGCAGTAGCTGGCCTGGCCGTGCGGGGTGGCCGCCGGGCTGTCGGCCTCAAAGCCGCCGTATTGCCCAATATACACATACCGCTGGGGCAGCGGCGGGTTTGTGCCGTCCAGCATAGCCGGGCTTAGCAGCTGGCCGGGGTAGTATTCCCACTCATAGGTCAAATACCGCACCGGGTTGTTCTCCAGCGCGGCATCGTCCAGTATCAGCACCCCGCTGATGGCCTGCGCCGCGGGGTGGGTGTATTTGTTGTCGGCCCGGTACAGCAGCGTGAACACCAGCACCGCCAGCACCAGCGCACACAGGATGGGCAGGCCCAGCCGCAGGGCGGCCCGCCTCATCGCTGCCGGCGGCGCTTAGCCAGCACAATACCGGTGCCACCCCCGGCCCCGGCCACCAGCACAATGCCCAGTGTGCCCAGCAGCGGCCAGCCGCCCCCGGCGCTTTCCCCGGGTGCGGGCAAAGTGCCGCCACCTGCCGGGGCATTTCCGCCGGCGGCGCTTTGTGGCGGTGCCTCCACCGCCACGGTGTAGTGGCCGGTGTGGTCTATGGTCATGCTCAGCAGGCCGGTGTCGGCATCGCAGGCAAGGTCGGCAGCCTCGTAGCTGTCGTCGCTGGTGCAGGCCAGTGGCTGGCCCGCGGCCCAGGCCAGCTGCAGGCGGGTGCCGGGCATCTCCTCTATGGCCACGCCGTCTGCCAGCACCTCTATGGTAAAGCTACCGTCGTCGTGCACGGTTTGTATCACGGTAAAAAGCGCGTCGTCGGCCAGGGTCAGCGCCAGCAGGAAATCGGCGTCCAGCCAGAGGGACAGGCCGCCCTTTTGGAACAGCACCCCCTGCGGGCGCAGTGTGGCCAGCTCGCGCAGGCGCAGCCCGCTGAGCGACGTGGTGGTGGCGTTCACCACCTCGTAGGCCGGCGCGCTTGCCGCGGCGCTGCCGGCAGCCGCCACCGAACCGTGCGCAGAACCGGACGCCGGCGCCTGCCCGGCCGCCGGCTGTGTGATGTCCGTCGCGTCGTCCTCATCGCGGTCGCCGCCGTCCATATCGCCGCCCGGCGGGGGCTCGTCTTCCAGTAAGAAGTCCCCGCTCTCCGAACTGCCGCCCGCGCCCATTGGCGCCTGTGGCTGCTGCGCCGGTTCCGATTCAGACTGTGTGCTGTGGGCGGACGACGAGCTGTCAACCGGCTGCGAACTGCTGTCTACCGGCTGCGAACTGCCGGCCGGGGCGGACGACGAGCTGCCGCCGGACGCCTGGCTGTTTGACTGCGGCTTTGAGCTGGAATCGGCGCCGGGTTTCACGGGGGGCACCGGCTGTTCGATCTCAGGCGGGTCGTCCTCGTCGCGGTCGCCGCCGTCACGGTCGCCCCCTGTGCCCTCAAACCGGATATTCCCGTTTTCCCAATACACCTCCAGCAGGGTGGAGCGCTGTGCCTTTCCCGCCCCATAGCGTACCTGGAACAGGTAGTACCTGCCCACCTCCAAATGTTCATAGTCAATTGTAAGGGTGGTGCCGCTGTAATCAATCCGGCCAAAATAACGGTCTATTTCAGCGCAGGGCTGCCACTCCCCTTTGTCTATCTGCACCCACACCTCGGCATCCTCGGCCACAGCCAGCCACCGGGCTGCGATGCTGCCCATCCAGATATCCAGCCGGGCCGCGCCAATGTCCACCACGGCGGGGTCGATAACGTAGATATCCCGCAGTGCCAAAAACGCCTCGGGGATATCAAAGCAGGGCGGAATATCCAGGCTGCAGCCCTGCTGCCAGCCAATGGCGGCAGTGTCGATGCCGGCGCTGCTGCATCGGATAACATCCTCGAAGTTGAAAGCATCGCCGGTATCCAGCTCGATGGAAATCCGTTTATCCACCGCCGCGGCCAGGGCGGCCTCCACCTGCTGTTGTGTGGCGTTTTGGGGCACCAGCACAGGGTCGCTCTTATAGGGCGACGTCATGTATACCACCTGGTAGAGGGGCGGGGCGGCGGGGTCGTACACCAACACCGCCACCTCCTCATACAGGCGGCCGCCGGTGGCGGCGTCGCTGTACACATAGCCGCCCGGCAGCAGGTATTCCCCCCGCAGCATCTGGCGGCCGGGTGTGTTTGGGTCGATGCTGCCATAATCCCATATCAGGGGCACCTCGCGGATAACCATGGGCCGCGGCAGGCAGGCAATGGTGCCGGTGGCCGGCAGGGCCAGGCCGGCGGCATTGCCGCCCACCTCCAGCAGCTGCGGCACCGCCGAACTGTAGCCGTAAGAAACCGTAAGCGTTTCCACCAATGTCAGGCTGAAGGTGACCGCATTGCCCATGGGCATATACAGCCAGTCGGGCGCCTGCAGCCTGCCCGGTATCTCCACCACGCCTGTGGCGCTGGTGTCTATGCCGTCCAGTTCCCACACCACGTCCACACTTTTGCTGCCGTGTGCAGACCCCGGGTGGTCGAATTCGTACCGGTCAAAATCCACCAAAACAGAAGATACCACGATATCCGCCGGGTCTGCCCCCACCGGCGCCCGGTCGCTGAGTGTATGGGTGTAGACATAGGTGGCCTCGGCGGTATAGCCGTCCTCGGCACGGGCCGTAAACCCGGCCACGCCGCCGCATAAAACAAAAAACGCGCACAAAGCCGCCACCGCGGCTTTTATGCGCCTGCCCGCCCAACTGTTCATCCGAATTGTTCCCCCTTTTAGAGCAAGCCAGCCCCGCGCGCATACATAAGCGCTTGCGCAGGCCACGCCGATTTGCCCTTTGTGCCACGCCAAACCCCTTTAGCCCATTATCGCAGAAAAGCCCCCGTTTATCAACCTCCCCTGCGTAAACGGCCATACGCAAGCGGCCTGCCGGTTTTCCGGCAGGCCGCTTGTTGGTTATCACCTGTTCTGTATGGCCGCTTATACAGCGTTATCGCCCTACGGATGTCTTTTGCTTCTCGCGCACCGGCTGGGCGCCCTGGTTCATCTTCTTCCAGCGCTTGGCCTCGTTGTCCTTCCACAGGCGGTCGGCGGCAATCTGCCAGTTGTCGGCCGCCTGCTTGCACTTGGCGCACAGGTCGTCCACGTTTTCGGGGGCCGTCAGGTCGGTGCTGTGGGCGCCGCTTTTGTGCACCAGGTCGGCCAGCGCGCCCTGGTTGTCCAGCAGCGGGCAGGGCCGCAGGTGGTTCTCGTTGAAGGGCTGGCCCTCCATGTAGGCCATGAACAGCGGGCTTTGCAGCGCCTGCAGCAGGGTGTTTTCGCGGATGTTGCTGTCGGAATAGTGGATGAAGGCGCAGGGCTCGTAGTCGCCGCCGGCGTTGATGTGCATATAGATGCGGCCGCCGGCTATGCAGCCCTGCACGTACTCGCCGTCGTTCCAGAAGTCCATGGTGAAGATGGGCTTGGTCTCGCGCCATTCGCGGATTTTGGTGTACATCTGCTCGCGCTGCGGGGCGGTGGCAATCAGCTCGGTGGGGGAACCCACGCCCACCGGCATGTAGGTGAAGTACCAGGCAAACTTGTTGCCCAGCTCAATCAGGTGGTCCATAAAGGCGTCGCTGGCAATCACGTCGGTGTTTTCGCTGGTGTAGCACAGCGACGCGCCGTAAATCAGCTTACGCTCGCGCAGAATTTCCATGGCGCGAATCACCTTCTGGTAGGTGCCGGCGCCGCGGCGGGCGTCGGTGGCCTCCTCAAAGCCCTCGATGGAAATGGCCGGGGCAAAGTTTTTCACCCGCAGCATCTCGTCGGCGAAAGCCTCGTCTATCAGCGTGCCGTTGGTGAAGGCCAGGAACATGCACTCGCTGTGCTTTTCGCACAGGCGGATGATGTCCTTCTTGCGCACCAGCGGCTCGCCGCCGGAGTAGATGTACATGTAGGTGCCCAGCTCTTTGCCCTGCTCGATGATGCTGTCCAGCTCTTCAAAGCTCATGCTCATCTGGTCGCCGTATTCGGCGGCCCAGCAGCCGGTGCAGCCCAGGTTGCAGGCGCTGGTGGGGTCCATCAAAATGGCCCAGGGCACGTTGCAGCCATGCTCCTCGCGCGATTTTACCAGCCGCGCATTGCCAATAACGCCGGCGTATACAATGAAGTTCTCGAAGAAGGTAACGCGCACGTCGTCGTCCACGCTGGACCACATCTCTTTGATGAACTGGTTCCAGGGGTTGCTCTCATCCTCCAGAATGTTGCGGATAACAGTGCGCTGGCTGAGCAGTGTGTCGCCCATGTCCAGGCGGTCCACCCATTCCAGCAGCTTCATCAGGTTCTTATCCGGCTCGGTGCGAATCATCCCCAGCAGTTTGGACAGCCCAAACGCCTGCAGCTGTTCCTTCACAGTTCTTTTTGCCATGTTGCTCCCTCACTTTCGTTCTCGCCGTTTGCGCCGCGTTTTGGGTGGCCCGCGGGCGTGTGGCTTGTTTCTTGCATGGTCTGCGCCGGCATACCGCACTTGTCTCTTGAGTGCCGGCAGAGCCATTTATCCATTTTTACTGCTTAAATTATGGCACAAACAACGCTGGGCGGTCATTGGGCAAACCCCATCCGCTGTTCAAAAATCAGACATTGCGGCCCAATTGCCTAAATTTTAGACAATTTTCCCACTTTGCCTGTACGATATTTTGTGCTATAAGTTATAGTATATAATAATACGTGCATAAAAAGGGGTTTTTTGCTATGGTATCCAACTCACTGCAATATGTGATGGTACGTTCCGCCGTGGAGCGGGGCCTGGCCAAGATTAAAGAGAGCCCCGCGCGCGAGATACGCAACCTGGTAGACCTGGGCAAGATGTTTGCCAAAAGCCGCACCCAGAATACCTTTTTCAATACCGCCCAGCGCATGCTGGAGGACGAAAACAGCGCCTATTACAAGCTGGTGGAGTATATTGTGCGGGACACCAATACCGACATGCTTACCCAGTTTGGCATGAACCTGGGCTACAACAGCCTCATCCACGGCGCCAAGGTCATCCGCGGGCTGGAGGCCAAGCAGGGCTTCAACATCCCCTGGGCGCTCATCACCATGCTGCGGGACGGCTCGCCCCTCACCCCGCAGGACGTTTTCAGCCTGGTGGAGCAAAGCCGGGCGCTGGGCATTTACAGCCATCTGCTGCTGGTGCAGCCGGACTATCCCTATATCCGTGAGGTGTACGATATCATGCGCGGCGCGCGGGAAAACGCGTTCCTTGTCTTTTTACCGGCCGCCATGGTGAGCGAGAGCACCGCCGACGAAATTCTGGCTGCCCAGAACATTGGCGTTTTTGTAGACATGCCGCCCGAACAGCCCCAGGTGGCCAAAACCGCGGCCACCATTCTGAAAAGCAAGGGCATCCTGTGCGGCGGTTACGCCTACCACGACGGCCTGACGGCCAATGAGATAAACGCCGATTTCTTCGCCCCCGCGCTGGAGGCCGGGCTGCCGATGTACTGCATGATCCGCCGCGACGGCGTGCACCAGCTGGATAACGACGACGTTTACCGCCGCCTCACCGATTTCCGCAAGACGCTGAACATCCCGGTGCTGCCCATAGACCTTTACTGCGATATTGCCTGGCTGGACAGCAACGTCTCCACCCAGCCCACGCTGGTCTCCATCCGGGAGAACGGCACCCTCCACTTCTACCACGAGGGCGTGCGGGAGATGTCCACCGAGACCTTCCCGCACATCTCCCTGCGGGACGCATTGTACAAATATATGCCCAAAAAAATGCCGGCTACTGGCTAGCCGGCATTTTTAATTTATCTGTAGATATTTAGGGCCTGTTGACACAAATGGAATGTGCGGATTTTGGTACGGATTCGCGTGTATTTCAAGGAAGGCGATTGACTAGCGCCGCAGCGCTGTTTCGGAGCGCAACCGGGCGCAGCCCGGCTCTTGGCGCGGAGATGGAATACTTTGTGTATTCCGATTGAGCCTGACGCAGAAAGGTGCGTGAAGACGTGCCAAAAGACGTGCCCGTTCGCTTTGCGTCAACAGGCCCTAGCCACCCGGTGGCAGTTTTTCTTTTTCGGGCGGGCCTTCCGGGGGGGTGTCTGTCTCCATGGCCTGCATGCCCTCGCCGTTCATGGCCTTGCGCAAAAGCCCGGCCAGCGTGGCCGGCGGCATGCTGGCGCCCTGCAGCAGCCAGCGGCGGATGGTGAGCACAAATACATCGGCGTAAAAATCTACGAAGAAATCCTGGTAGGCACCCTCGTTATATATATCAGAGAGACGCGCCTGAATGATGCGCTTCATCAAATCGGTAAAGTATTCCAAAAAGGAGTTCTGGCCGTCTACGCCGAAAGCATTGCGGTAAAACACTTGCTTTTCGTAGAAATAATCGCACATGCCCCCCAGCAGCACCCACACGGTGCCGTCTGCCACCTCGTCCCGGCTCAGCACCTCGGCTATCTCGGCGTAGAATATCCAGTTGACAAGATCCATTTTATCTTTAAAGTGATAATAGAAGCTGTTACGGTTCATGCCGCACCGCTCCACCACGTCGCCCACACTTATTTTCGCCAGGGGCTTTTCGGCCATCAGCGTTTTCATGGCGTCGGCAATGGCGCGTTTGGTAATGTCTGCGCTGGCCAAGTTCCCCTCCTTTTCCTGGGTACCGGCGGGCGGCACGGGCAAAACTTCACATTTCTGGCACATTCCCATTTTACAATAGTCACTTCTGCTTTTCAACCGTCAAATATGTCACGTAAAGCGCAAGAGCTTCTGCGCGCTTGCGCAGAAGCTCTGACAAGGAGGCCCCGTATTGAGCAAGCATACCCCGCCCACCGGACCAGCCCCCACTTTCGAGCGTGCCCAGCCCGACTGGCGCGCCGGCCTTTCCGCCCCGCAGGTGGAAGCCCGCATGGCCGCGGGCGCCCACAACCCCGCGCCCGAGGGCGTCACCCCATCGGTGGGGCGCATCATCCTCAAAAACGTCTGCACGCTGTTCAACCTCATCAACCTGGTGCTGGCCATCGCCATTCTGCTGGTGGGCGAATTGCGCAACTGCCTGTTTTTCGGGGTGGCCATTTGCAACACCGCGCTGGGCATCATCCAGGAATTGCGCGCCAAGCGCACACTGGACAAGCTCTCGGTGCTCTCCCGCGGCAAGGTAACGGCTGTCCGCGACGGCACGCCGGTGTCCATCGAGCAGGCCGAGGTGGTGCTGGACGACATCCTGGTGCTTTCCACCGGTGCGCAGGCCTGCGCAGACGGTGTCATCGTGCACTCCGACGGCCTTGAAATGGACGAAAGCCTGCTGACCGGCGAGGCCGACAACATCCGCAAAGGGGAAGACGCCTATATCCTCTCCGGCAGCTTTGCCACGGCCGGCCAGGGCCACATGCGGGTAACGGCCGTGGGCAGCAGCAGCTACGCCCACTCCATCACCGTGGAGGCCCAGACCCAGCGCAAGCGCCAAACCCCGCTGATGCGCACGCTGAACAACATCATCCGGGTGCTCACCATCGCCATCATCCCCATTGGCATCCTGCTGTTCTGGCAGCAGTACACCGGCTCGGGCGACCTGGACGCCTCGGTGCTGGGCGCCTCGGCCGGCATGCTGGGCATGATCCCGGAGGGGCTCATCCTGCTCACCGGCGTCACCCTCACGGTGGGCGCGCTGAAGCTGGCCCAGCGCAAGGCGCTGGTGCAGTCGCTCTACAGCATTGAAACACTGGCCCGGGTGGACGTTTTATGCCTGGACAAAACGGGCACCATCACCGACGGCACCCTGAGCTTTGAAACGCTGCTGCCCACCGACAACGCCACCACCATAGAGACCGCCGGCACGGCACTGGCCGAGCTGATGGCCGCCCTGCCCGACGACAACGCCACGGCCGTGGCGCTGCGGGCGGCTTTCCCGGGGCCCGGCCATTGGCAATGCACCAACGGCATCCCGTTTTCCTCCGCCCGCAAGTGGAGCGGCGCCGCCTTTGAGGGCGCGGGCTGCTACATCCTGGGCGCGCCCGAGTTTGTGTTCCCCGGCGGGAATGTGCCTTTTGCCGAAAAGATACGCGAATACGCCGCCGAGGGCTTCCGGGTGCTGTGCCTGGCCCATTCGCCGCAGTGCCCGGAAGACAACGCCCTGCCGCCCGGGCTTTCCTGTGTGGCGCTGGTTGTCCTCAGCGACACCATACGCGCCACCGCCGCCGAGACCTTCCGTTTCTTTGAAAACGAGGGCGTTACCCTGAAGGTGATCTCGGGCGACGACGCGCTTACCGTAAGCACCATTGCCGCCCGGGCGGGTATTACGGGGGCGGAGAAATACATCGACCTTTCCACCGTAGGCGACGACGCCAACCTGCCGTTTTTGGTGGAGCGCTACACGGTGTTCGGCCGGGTATCTCCCCAGCAGAAGCGGGCGCTGATTATGGCGCTGCGGGCGAACGGCCACACCTGCTGCATGACGGGCGACGGCGTGAACGACGTGCTGGCCATGAAGGAGGCCAGCTGCAGCGTGGCTATGATAAACGGCAGCGACGCCGCCCGCGGGGCCAGCGACTTTGTGCTGATGACCAACGATTTCTCGGCCATGACCGACGTTTTGCGCGAGGGCCGCCGGGTCATCAACAACATCGAGAATGTGGCCGCGCTCTACCTGGTGAAAACCATCTATTCCACCATCCTGTCGCTGCTGTACATCTTCATCCCCTACCCCTACCCCTTCGCGCCGCTGCAAATGACGCCCATCAACACACTGATGGTGGGCATTCCGTCCTTCTTCCTGGCGCTGCGCGCCAACTACCGAAAGCCGGAGGGCCGTTTCGTCACCAACATCCTGGAGTATTCGCTGCCCGCCGCCATCACAGTGGTGCTCAGCATCCTCGTCATTCAGCTGGCCGGCATCTTCTTCGGCCTGTCTCAGAACGAGACCTCCATGATGAACGTGCTGCTCACCGGCACCACCTGCTTTTATGTGCTGTGGCGGGTGGCCCAGCCGCAAAACTGGCTGGAAAAGCTGTTGATAAGCCTGCTGGGCGTGGCTTTCCTGGTGTGCTTCATCGGGTTTGGCTGGTTCTTTATGCTGGACAGCCTGTTCACCCGCAACGTATTCTTCTACCTGCCGCTCATGTACATCAGCCCCAAGCTGCAAGGCAGCCTATGCCGGCTGGTGCGGCGGGGCACCGCGTCTTGGGCGCGCCGCAAAGCCCGGCACGACGAACGCTGGCAGCAGACGCTGGCCCCCATTGTGGCCGGCCAAAAAGAAACCCTGCCCGCGCAAATGCCGCCGGCTGAAAAGCCCGCGCCGCCCCCCGTGCAGGAAGCAGCCCCTCCAGAGCCGCCCAGCGCTTGATTTCCCGTAGACACATAAGCAAAAACCACTTCAAAACCGAGACAGTTTTGAAGTGGTTTGACTATATCATGCGCTTTTCGCGGCGATAGCCGGGCAGACAGGTGTGCTACAAGTCGCCGTCTTTGAAGTACTTGTCGAAGATGGTCTCCGTCTGTTCGCGCACGTCATTTACAAAGGCGTCGTACCGGGCAATCAGTTCCTTGCCTTTGGCCGTGGTCTCCGAGCCGCCGCCGTGCCGGCCGCCCTGCTGGCGCACCACCAGGTCCTGCCCGAACAGCTTTTCAATGTTGTTGATCATCTTCCAGCCCTTGCTGTAGCTCACGCCCATCTGCTGGCAGGCCAGGCGCAGGCTTTGGGTGTCGTCCAAAAGGCGCAGCAGCTGCTGCTGGCCGGGGCCGTAGCCGTCGCCCCCGCGGGTTACAAACACCCGCACCACCGGCAGCAGGGCATTCAGGCTGTGCTGATCCACCAGCGCGTCGTAGTCGCTCTCCTTCTCCACATCCACCAGGATGCCGGCGTCCGGCACCTCCAAAAAGCAGCGGGAAACGCCGCTGGCCTCCACCGCGCCGGCAAGGCCCCCCGCGCCGCCGTAGGCCAGTATCTTGCCAAACAGCTTTGCTTTTATCTGGATGGGATGCCCGGTGGCCTGGTTGTGGATGGGCAGCACCACCGCCTCGTCCGAGGCGTCCAGCCGCTTGGCGGTCTCCACCGAGAACAGCGGGATGTCCACCGGGGTGATTTGCACCTTGTCGCATTTGTCCTGCAGGTAGTCCAGGCCTATTTTCACACTGTCCAGCATTTCGCTGTCCAGGCGGGGGTTTTCCAGGCACACCACCCCCAGCTTGGCCGCCTGCTTTTTCAGCGCCTCGTTGTTTGGCCCCGCCACCAGCACCACGCGGGCAATGCCCGCCTGCTGGAACACCAGCACCAGCCGCTGCACGGGCGGCATGCCGCCCACCGGCTTTAAGGGGTCAAAACCGTTTGCGCCAGGGGTTGTTCCCGCTGCTATAATAAGCGCTGCCGTCATTTACACCACACTCCCATCGGGCTTTTGCAGACATTAGGGCGTGTCCCTAAAGTGCCAATGGGACATCTACCCCGTCATATTTTGTGTCCTTCTGCGTTCATCTCGCGCCAAGAGCCGGGCTGCGCCCGGTTGCGCTCGAAACAGCGCTGCGGCGCTAGTCGTCAGTCGGAATACACCAAGTATTCCTCCCTCCTCGGCCTTGCGACGGCCCGCAGG
>JAAYCI010000017.1 GCA_012729855.1 Oscillospiraceae bacterium | reverse complement strand
TTGCGCTCGAAACAGCGCTGCGGCGCTAGTCGTCAGTCGGAATACACCAAGTATTCCTCCCTCCTCGGCCTTGCGACGGCCCGCAGGCCTAGTACCTGAGGCCAACCGCCGCAGTGCGGCGGCTCTTAGGCCGAAGGTGAAAGCCATCAAAATCCGCCGAGGTATCTGCCCATCTCCGCTTTAGGGACATGCCCTAGTTCCCCAGTATTATAGCGGATTTGGCGTTGGAACACAACGCCGGGTTTGAGAACCTGTATTCATAACGCCACACGACGTTTCCCCGGCGTTTTTTGTGCCGGATCTGCGTTGCGTTTCCTTGCCATACACCAAGTATGCCTGCGGAAATGCGCCTTGCCCGGCGCAAAAAGCGCTCGTGGCCCCGCCGCGCTCCGCTATGAATACAGATTCTAAAAGCCGGCGCCCTTGCACCCGGCGGGCAGAAGGGGTATAATATCGTAGGAATTCCGCCGGGGTACTTTTTACGGCATATGCCTTTATACTTTATATAAATGACAGGTCAGGAGGGCGCATGCCCAGCTTTATCACCGGCTCGCCCGAAGAGACCATGGCCCTGGGCCGCCGCCTGGGCAATAAGCTGAAGGGCGGCGAGCTTATCACCTTCACCGGCGGGCTGGGCAGCGGGAAAACCACCTTCTGCCGTGGCATTGCCCAGGGCCTGGGCAGCCAGGACCCCGTCTCCAGCCCCACCTTCGCGGTGGCCAACCTCTACCGCGGGCCCATCCCGTTTGCCCACTTCGACGCCTACCGCATCCAGCACGCCGACGATTTGGAGACCGCCGGCTTTTACGACTACCTGGACAGCGGGGCCGTGGTGGCCGTGGAGTGGAGCGAGCAGGTGGCCGATTGGCTGCCCCCGGCGCAGGTGCGCATTAGCATCACCGCGCCGGACGCTGAACATCGCACCATCATGATAGAGGGGGACATCGCGCTGTGAACACCATCTTTGCGCTGGACTCCTCCGGCAAGACCGCCAGCGTGTGCTTGCTGGCGGGGGAGCGCGTGCTGTACCAGGAGCTGCTGAACGCGGGGCTCACCCATTCGGAAACGCTGCTGCCGCTGGCCCAGCGCGCCTTTGAGCGCACCGGCCTTGCGCCCGAACGGGTGGGCCTGTACGCCGTTACCGGCGGGCCGGGCAGCTTTACCGGGCTGCGCATTGGCATGGCGCTGGTGAAGGGCCTGGCGCTGCCCCATGCCACCCCGGCGCTGCAGGTGTCCACCCTGGCGGCGCTGGCGCTGGGCAGCGAGCTGCAGGGCACGGTTATCCCGGCGCTGGACGCCCGCCGCGGCGAGGTGTATTGGGCCGCTTTTGGGCAGGGCGCCGAATTCTCTCGCCTGCTGCCCGACACCGCCGGCCCGGCTGCCGACGCGGCCGCTTTTGCCGCAAAACCCGGCGGCCCGGTATTTTTTGTTGGTGATGGCGCCGAAATATGCTATAATGCCTTTAGTTATGGCCCAAACGTGCGCCCGGCACCCGACAACCAGCCCAATATCGCGCTGGGGGCCGCCCAAATTGCCCGCTGCCAATGGCGCGGCGGCAAGCCCCTGCCCGCCGCCGCGCTCAGGCCCGAGTACCAGCGCATCCCCCAGGCCGAGCGGGAACGCAACCAGCGCTGAAATGCTTTATTTTGCCAAGATTATTTTTGGCTGACGCCTTAAAACATCAAAACATCGGGCTGGGCCCGGGAAGGATGCCGTTATGCCTCAAACCATTGCCCTTGGCGCCGACCATGCCGGCTATGCCCTGAAAAACCACCTGAAGGCCTGGCTGGAAAACCAGGGCTGCGTGTGTATTGACGTAGGCACCGACAGCACCGAGCGCTGCGACGCCATTGATTTTGCCGTGCCCGCCTGCAAAGCGGTGCTGGCCAACCAGGCCGACATGGCCCTGCTGGTGTGCGGCACCGGCGCCGCCATGAGCATGGCCGCCAACAAGCTGGACGGCATTCGCGCCTGCTGCTGCTCCGACAGCTTCACCGCCGAGCTGACCCGCCGGCACAACAACGCCAACGTGCTGTGCCTGGGCGCCCGCGTGCTGGGCGAGGGCCTGGCCGAAAAGCTGGTGGAGCTGTTTTTGCACACCCCCTTTGAGGGCGGCGTGTACCAGGCCCGCAACGACAAGCTGACCGCGCTGGAGCAAAGCCGCAATGCCTGAGGGAGCCTGACATGAGCCAAGAGCCTACCATTTTAATCGACCACCCGCTGGTTCAGCACAAGCTGGCCCTGCTGCGCGACAAAAGCACCGGCACCAAGGAGTTTAAAGAACTGGTGAGCGAGCTGGCCATGCTGATGTGCTACGAGGCCACCCGTGATTTGCCCACCGAAGAGGTGGAGATAGAAACGCCCATTGCCACCGCCAGGGTGCGCAAGCTGGCCGGCCGCAAGCTGGCGTTTGTGCCCATTTTGCGCGCGGGCCTGGGCATGGTAGACGGCATGCTGGCCATGGTGCCCGCCGCCAAGGTGGGGCATATTGGCCTGTACCGCGACCCCGACACCCTGCAGCCCGTGGAATACTACTGCAAGCTGCCGGGCGATATCTCCGAGCGGGATGTGATTTTGCTGGACCCGATGCTGGCCACCGGCGGCTCGGCGGTGGACGCCATCCGCCTGCTGCAGGCGCGGGGGGCCAAGCACATCAAGTTCATCGGCATCATTGCCGCGCCCGAGGGGCTGGACCGCCTGCAGCGGGAATGCCCCGACGTGCCGGTGTACCTGGCCGCGCTGGACGACCGGCTGGACAGCCACGGCTATATCGTGCCCGGCCTGGGCGACGCCGGAGACCGCATCTTCGGCACCAAATAAACCCGTGTTCCCTGTGTAACCGATGTATAAAGCCCGGCACGTTCTGGCACGGCATCTCCGGCACAATCACGCTGCGGGAAATTCCTCGGCAATACACCAGGTATTGCCCTCTGATTTCCCCTGGTGCTTGCACCAAAGCTGCCATACCCGCCCGCACCGCCAGCTATTCATCGGTTACATAACACTGCCCGGAATGGAGTGTACCGTTTGATAAAACGCATTATCGCTATTATTGCAGGCAGCCTGGCCATTTTGCTGGTGCTGCTGTTTGCCATTACCGTCCTGTTCAGCTTTCAGGACTTTTTTGGCACCGCCATCACCTGGCTGCTGTGCGCCTGCATCATCATCCTGATGCTGTTTGTGGTGTATATCACCATCAGCTGGATTGTGGACGCCGTGAAACGCAGGCGCTTTGACGAAGAGCAGCTGAGCGAAAAGAGCATAGAGAAGATATTGAGCGGCCAGGACAGCCGCCCCCATCGCGGCGCGAAAACCAGCAAGAAGCTGACACGGCAGCAACACGCCGCCCAAAAGCGGGCCCGTAAAAAGGCCGCCGATGAAGCCCGCGCCACCCGCAAGCAGGCCGAGCAAGAGGCCAGGCAGGCCGCCGAGGAGGCCGCCCGCCGCAAAAAGGATGAAGAAGCCCAGGCCCGCCGCCTGGCAGAGGCCCAAACCAAGGCCCGGCTGATTGCCGAGGCGGAGGAGGAGGCGCGCCAGCGCGCGCAGCAGGAGGCCGACGAAGAAGCCAAGAACATTGCGCTGGCCGAGGCCGAGGCACTGCGCCGGGCGTCGGAAGCGGCACAGCGCACGGTGGAACTGCAGGCCGTGGCCAAGCTGGAGGCCGAGCAGGATGCCGAGCGCCTGCGCCTGGAAGAGGAAGAGGCCGCCGCCCAGAAGAAAGCGCAGGCCATTGCCAGCGCCCGCAAGCAGGCCGAGGCCATTGCCGCCGCCCGCCGCCGTGCCGCCCAAACAGCCGCGCGTACCCAGTCCTTCGCGCCCATAGACCCCGACAACCTGCCGGAGTTCAATACCCAGGTGCTGGGCGCGGCCGAGCAGCCAGCGCCCGCCCCGGGCCCCGCCGTTTACGGCGCCAGCGAGAGTATTTGGGAGAAAATGCAGGTGCGGCAAAGCGCCGCGCCGGTGCTGGGCAAGGGCCGTGAAGACGCCGCTGCAGCAGGCGCCACCGGCACGCGCACCGGCGCCATAGCCGAGGCCGCCGCGCTGGCCGCCCAAAACGGGCGCACCGCCGCCACCAGCGCCGATACAGCCGCCCAGAAGGGCTGGACCTACAGCCCGGCCAAGTTGCCCAACGCCTGGAAGTCGGATACAGCGGCCCGCAAGATACCGGGGGATATGTCCTTTGCAGGGCAGCACCCGGCCACGCCGGCTGCTGAAGAACCGGCCCCCGCCCCGAAGAAGGCCGCTGCGGCCAAACCGGCGGCCAAGGCAGAGGAAGCCGCCCCGGCCAAGAAGCCCACCGCCACTGCCGAGCCCCAAAAGCCGGCGGCCAAACCGGCCGAAGCAAAGCCGGCAACCAAGGCCCCGGCCAAAAAGGCCGCCGAAGCTGAAAAACCGGCCGAAGCAGCCGCCCCGGCCAAGCCGGCCACCAAAACCGCTGAGCCAGCCGCTGCCAAAGCGGCGCCCGCCGCTGAAAAGCCGGTGGCCAAAGCCCCGGCAGCCAAGCAGGAGGCCCCGGCCAAAGCCACGCCCGAAAAGCCCAAACCGGCCGCCAAGGCCGAAGTTGATACAAAGCCCGCCGACGAAGCACCGGCCAAGCCCGCGGCCAAAGCCCCAGAGGCGGAGAAAGCTGCTGAGAAAGCTGCGGTTGCCGCCAAGGCAGAACCGGCACCCAAAGCGGAGGCGGCCCCCAAACCGGCGGAGGCCGACAAGCCTGCTGCTGCACCCGCTGCCCAGGAAGCCACTGCGGCCACACCGGCTGCCGATGCTGGCGCCGAGGCGCCGGCCAAGCGCCCGCGTGGCCGGCCGCCCAAGCCGAAGGACCCCGAGGAACTGGCCCAGCCCAAGCGCCCGCGCGGCCGGCCACCCAAGCCGAAGGACCCCGAAGAGCTTAACAAGCCCAAGCGCCCGCGTGGCCGCCCACCCAAGCCAAAGGACCCCGAGGAGCTCAACAAGCCCAAACGCCCGCGCGGCCGCCCGCCCAAGAACCCCAAGCCCCCCGAAGAGGCAGGCGCCGACACCCCGCCGGCCACCGAGGCACAGGCAGCGGAAGAATAAACATGAAACCGCCCTCATATATGAGGGCGGTTTTTGCGCCTGTCAAAGCACGGCTGGTTTAGAGCAGGAACAGCAGCAGGCCGCCTTGTGCCCGAAGGGCAGGGGAGCAGCCCCGCGCCCTATAATACGCTCATTCGGGGGTAAAGCCGCTGCCCTGGGCTTTCAGGCCGTTTTGGCGGTAGGCGTCTTTTTCGGGCAGGTGGGTGTGCAGGGTGTGCGCGCCAAAGGCCAGTTGAATGGGCTGCGTGTAGAAGTGGCGCCGGTACAGCGGGCCAAAGTGCAGGCGGAAGGCCAGGCCGGCCAGCGGGCCGGTATCGTCCATGGTGATGTCCAGGCGGCGGGTATCTTCGCCGGCATGGCTAAGCCGCCTGAACCAGAGGGTGCGGGTGCGGGTTTGTGGCCGGCCGGCGTCGTCGCGCCACACAGCGGTAACGCGGATACGGCAGCCGAACAGCAGCAACAGCAGCAGAACCAGCACCAATGCCGCAGCGCCCAGGATGGCCGGCCACACCCAGCCCGCGGGCGAAAGTTCTTCCAGCGGGGCCTCTGTCAAATCCAGCGGGTCTGGTTCATCGGGCGGCTCGGCCTCGGGCAGCTTTTCGGGGGATTCTTTTTCCGGTGTCTCATAGGTGGTGCCGCCGCCTTCGGGGGTGTCCTTTACCTCCAGCGCGGGTGTCCAAGAGCCGGCGCTTTGGCCGGGCGCAGTGGCGGCGGGGGCGCCGGCGGGTGGGGCGGCCGCCGGTGCTTCGGGCGGCTGGCTGGAGGCGGGGTCTTCGGGCTTGGCGGGTTTCTCCGGTTTGGCCGGCGGCGGGCGCTCGCCCACCGATACCTGGATGTGTACCACCTGCGCCAGCAGCGGCACCCCGTTGGAAACATCGATAACGCCGGCGGGCAGGCTGGTGGGGTTCTGGTTCTCCGCCCAGCCGGTAAGCTCGGCCACGGTGATGCAGAACTCGTCTTCGCCAACAAAGCCCGCGTCGGGGGTGTAGGTGTAGCGGCCGTCGGCCTCCACGGCCAGGGTGCCAAACTGCGGCAGGTGCCCGGGCAGGCAGGTAAAGGAGAAGTCCTGGCAGGCATAGGCGCTCGCGTCCAGGCTGTCGTCGGCCAGCAGCTGGCCGGTCATGCTTTCGCCAATGTAAACGTCATACACGCCGTCATTCAGCGGGCTGTCGGTCTTCACCGTCACCACCGGGGGGTCGTTCACGGGTTTGATGGAGATGGGGATGCTCAGCTTTTGCACGGTGCCGTCGGCCAGGGTGACGCTCAGGGTCAGGGTCACCTCGCCATAGCGGTGGGCGGTGGGGTTGTAGTACAGCTGCAGCTCGCCCCCCGCGGCCAGCACAAAGTCGCAGTTTTCCACCGGCAGGATATCGGGGTGGCTGCTGCTCTCCACGCTTACGCTCACGCCGGCGGGGTCCAGCGCGGCAAGGCCGGGAATGCTGCTTACCAGGCGGTCTACCGGCACATTCTCCTGGCTGATGGCCTGGCTGCTTATGTGTACGGTGATGTCGGTAGAAAGGCCGTTGGCATCGTGCACGCACACGGGGAAGGCGTCGCTGACGAAGCCGTCCCCGGCTTTCAGGCTGAAGCTGCCGTCGGCCGCGGTGGACAGGGCGCACTGGCTGCCTTCGCTTAAGGTGCCAAAGGTGTAGCCGGCGATGCTGGAGCCATGGTCGGGTGTGGCGGCAATGGCCCCGCGCACCGTGCCGCCCGGCAGCACAAAGTGGTATTGGTCTTGCGCTTTGGGGGGCTGGGCGGCGCGCAGCACGTTCACCCACAGGGTTTGCTCGGCCTGCAGGCCCTCGGCGTCGCGCAGGCGCAGGGTGATGGCCACCGGGCTGTCCGCCTCGGTGAAAGCGTCTCGCACCGGGCTCAGATTCATCACCACGTCGGCCTCGTGGCCGCCCGCGCGCGGCACCACGGTGATGGCCACGGCGTTCAGCGGCAGCACCGTTTTGCTGCCGGTGCGCACCAGCCAGGCAAGGGAAAGGGTCAAGTCGTCCGCGTCGGCAATTTCAAAGGCGACGGGGGTGGTGGTGTTCCAGGGAATGTCCACCGTTTGGGGCAGGTTCAGGATAAAGGGCGGGTCGTTCACCTCGGCCACCTTGATGGTGACAAGGGCGGTGTCGCTCACGCCGTCGCGGCTGTCCTCCACGTAATAGGTGAAATGGTCGTCGGCAATGGGGTCTTTGCCGTCATGAACGTAGTGGAAGGTATTGCCGCCAAAGCGGGTGAGGGTACCGTGTGTGGGCTCTGTTACGATGACCCATTTGGTGATGTTGTCATTGGGGTCATTCTCCACGGCCAGAACGTCAAAGGTTACCGCGCCGCCCTCGTCCACTTCTACCGTTTGGGCCTGTGTTTGGGGCGGGGTGTTGTACACCTCGAACATGCCGGCGTACAGGGTGGTCACGTTGCCGGCAACATCGCTGGCGCGCAGGTGCAGGTGGTATTGGCCCAGCTCGCTGCGGGTTTCGGTGGCGGTGGGGGCGTTCACGGCCGTCCAGCTGGTGGGCGCGGCGCTGGAGGAGGTAATGGCGTATTCGCGGCTGGCAATGCCGCTCACGCCGTCGTCGCCAAAGCTGATGGCAAAGTGCAGCGGGTGGCCCGAGCGGGCGGTGTAGGGCTTGCCGTTGGTGGTCACCTCGGCGGTGGCCACCGGGGCCAGCTTGTCGATGTTGGTAGGGTTGTAGCTGGCGGCGGCCACGTTGCCGCAGGCGTCGCGGGCGGTCACCGTCAGGGTGCCGTTGGCGCTGAACACCGCGCTGGTGTTGTAGGCGCCGGCGGCGGGGCTGATAGGCAGGGGGCTGCCCGTTCCGTCCTGCGTGATGGTCACTTCGGTCAGGCGCGCCAGGGCGTCGGTGATGCCGATTGTAACGGTGACATCCTGGTTGGTGTACACGCTGCCCGGGGTGCTGGGTGTCAGCGTGATGGTGGGCTTGGTGGTGTCGCAGATAATATTGTGCCCGGCAGACCAGTTGGCCGAGTGCAGGCCGGCGCTGTCCCACGCGCGCACGCGGAAGCAGAGGGCGGCGGTGTCGGCAAAGGTGGCCGGCACGGTGTAGGTGTAGGTTTTGGCCGTGTTTTTGGCCGCAGCCGCCACCAGGGTGCTCCAGCTGCTGCCGTTATACACCTGCAGCTCGTAGTGGGCGGTGGTGGTGGGGTGCGTCCAGCTAACGGCCACCTGCTGGCCGCGGCGGGTGTGGGTGGCGCCGTAGCCGATGATGGGGTCGGCCGGTACCCCCGTGGTCACGGTGTACTCCAGCAGGTTGCCCGCCACGTCGTATATTTTAAACAGGTAGCTGCCGTTTTGGGTGATGCGGTACTGGTAGGTGGCGGCATTCTCCACCGTGAGGCCGGCGGTGGCGGGGTGCTCCACACGGTCAATGCCCGACTGCCAGCTGGCGCTGGGCGTGGCATCGCGCGGGGCCAGGGTAACGATGATGTCGCCGCCGGTGTCGGCCGCCGGCACCAGGGTGCGGGTGGCGGTGGGCTTGGTGTTGTCCAGCTTGTAGTTGGGGCTTTCCACCCAGGGGGAAACACCGGGGATGGCGGTGCCGGTGCTTTCGTCAATAAAGCCGGTGCCGGCGGGGTTGGTGTCTTTGGTGCGCACCCGGAAGCGGTAGGTGGCCGAGTTGCCCGCCGGCGCGGCGATGGCCACGCTGGGGGCGGCGCCGCTGTAGGGCGAGGCGGGCAGGGCCGTCCAGGCGGCGCCGTCCAGCGTGTATTCCACGTCGTATACCAGGTCGGCGTCGTCGGTTTCAGTGTCCAGGTTGGTGCCCAGCGCCCAGCTTAAGGTAACGGGGTCGCCCTGCCGGTAGAGGGTCTCCACCGCCGCGATGCTGTCGGGTTTACTTGGCCGGTGGTTCACCGGCACCAGTGTGAGGGTGACGGTGGCAGCGGTGCTGGTGGCGCCGGCGGGGTCGGTGGTGGTGTAGCTCAGGGTAAACACGCGGTCGGCGGGCAGCAGGGTTTCCACCTCGGCGCCGTTGTGGGTAAAGGTATGGCTGCCGTCGCCGGCGGTGCCGCCACTGGCCGGCTCCAGGGTGCCCCAGGCGTTGCCGCTGTAGAAGCCCAGGCCCAGCAGGCGGTCGTATTCGCTGTTCTGTACCCAGGCAAAGGTAAGCTGCGGGGCGTCCTCGGTGTCGTTGTCTTCGCCGGTCATCTGGATATGGGCAGTATTGGAGAAGGTGCTCACCGTGTGCTCGTACACCGTGTAAGCCTTGGGGTGGGCCACCGGGGTGGTGTTGTTGATGACATAGGGGCCATAGCTGGCGGTGGTCACGTTGCCGGCGGCGTCCTGCGCGCGCGCCAGCAGCGTGTAGCTGCCCTTCAGCGCCAGCGGGATGGACGTGCTGTAGGGGCTCCAGCCGGTGATGTCGGTTTCCCAGCCGGCGGGCGGGGCCTCATCGCGCAGCAGTTTGTACTGGGTGGCGGTAAGGCCGCTGGTGGCGTTGCCGCCGTCTATGGGGGCGGTGCTGTCCACCGGGTCGGTGTAGGTCAGGCTGATGGCCACGTTGTCGGTTGCCAGCTTGCCCGCGCCGGCGGCAATGGCTGTTTCGCTGGGGGTGATGGTGGGGGCCGCCGTATCAATGCCCATTACGTCCACCGAATAATCGCGGGTGTTGCCGGCCAAATCGTGCAGGGTGAACACAAAGCGGCCATTGCCGGTGGTTTTGTACACGTAACCGGGAACGGCCTCGGTGGTTACACCGCCCGGCGGGGTGATGTGGCTGACGCCCGACTGCCAGAGCTCGGCGGCGGTGCCGTCCTGCGTGGTGAGGGTGATCAGCACGTCGTCGTTCGTCCAGCCGCTTTTTTCCAGCGTGTGGGTGGCGGTGGGGGCGGTGCTGTCCACCTTGATGTTTTCGATGCGCGCCGCGGCCGACAGCGCCGGGCCGGTGCTGCCGTTGGGGTTCCAGTGGGTGCTGTTGTCGTCCTGGGTGCGGATGCGCAGCTCGAAGTTATTGGTGTTGATGCCCGCCGGGAGGGTGATGGCAGCGGTGGTCTCGCCGGGGTTTGTAACATGGCTGTTCCACCCGCCGGCCGCGGTGGCGTCGGGCCAGGCGATGACATACACCAGGGCGTTTGTGTTGGTTTCAATGTCGCTGCCGGGCAGCCAGGAGAGGGTGATGCTCTGCCCGCCTTTGTAGGGGCCGGCGGTGGTAAGGGCAAAGCTGGTGGGGGCCTCGGGCGCGTCATTTACCGGCACCAGGTTCACCGTTACGGTGGCCGGGGCGCTCTCGCTGTTGTCCAGGTAGTCCACAAAGTCGTCGGTGGCTGTGTAGGTCAGCGTTACGCTGGTGGTGGAAAACTCGCTGCCATCGTGGGTGAGCGTCCAGGTGTCGCCCGGCCATGCGGTGTCGGCGGCGGGTGCCAGGGTGCCCCAGCTGCCCAGGGCGGTGGTGTTGGTGAAAGCGAAGGTCATGTTATCGCCGTCCGGCTCGGTGGCGCTTAGCGTTATAGTGATGCTGCTGTTGCCCTGGCCGGTCACGTCGTGCTCGTACAGGGCCACCGTTTTGCCCGCGGCCTGTGGTGGGCTGTTGGCCACCTCGTAAGGGCCGAAGGTCACCGCGTTCAGGGCCGTGCCGTTGCCGGCGCTGTCCTGGCACCAGGCGTCGATGTAATACTTGCCCCGCACATTGAAGGTGATGCCGTTGGGCGTGACGCTATCATAAAGCACATAGTCGCCGGGGGTGTCGCCCACCTTGTACCAGCGCACCCACTTCTGGGCGGCAGGCACGCCGCTGCTGCCGTCCTGCCCGGGTATGGCAGTGGCATCGGTGTAGCTAAGCGTTACGTTGATGGGCGTACCGGCGTAGCCCAGCACGGTGCCGTCGGGCGGGGTGGCGGCCACGCCGGGCAGCAGGCGGTCGATGGTGGTGACGGTATGGGTTTTGGTGGCGGTGTTGCCCACGTGGTCGGTTACCACATAGGTGTAGGCGGTGTCGTTTTCAGTGGTGGCGGGCAGGGTGATGGTATAGCTGCCGCGGGCGGTGTCGGTGGCGGTGTAGCCGGCCACCGTGGTGCCGTTCAGGGTTATCTCTTTAATGCCCGACTGCCCGGTGCCTTCATCGGTGATGTTTACGCTTACCGTCACCGCGCCGTTGGTCCAGCCCGTGGGGCTTTGGGTGATGCTGATGGCCGGGTTGGTGGCGTCGATGCGGAAAACATCGCTGAGCACCGCCGCGCTGAGCGCCGGGCCGGTGGTGTTGTCGGGGTTTACGCGAGAGGTGGGGTTGTCGTCCAGGGTGCGCAGCTCGAACTGGAAGAACTCCGTGCTGGTGGCGGGCAGGGTGAGGGTATGGCTGGTGGCCCCGGCGGCGGTGGTGATGGCCGGCAGCCAGGCGGTATCGGCGTTGCTCAGGCGCCAGCGTATCTGGTAGCGCAGTTGGGTGTCGGCGGTTTCCACATCGCTGCCGTGGGCCCAGCTGAGCGTGAAGCCGGCCCCGCCCTGCAGGGTGGTGGCCGCCGGGCTTGGCGCCGAGGGCGGCTGGGGCACATGGTTTACCGGGTGCAGCGTTACCGTCACGGTGGCCCGGGCAGACTCCAGCGGGTTGTCGGTGTCATCGTCCCTGGCGTAGTAGCGCAGGGTGAAACTCTGGCTGGCCAGGTCGTTCACCAGGTGCCCGCCCTGGTGCTGCAGTTGCCAGGCGGCGCCGCTGCCGGTCAGGCTGGCGTAGGCGGCCAGGGCGGTATAGTCGGCGTCGCTGGTCTCCCAGTAATAAGCGAGGGTGTCCTCGGTGTCGTCGTCGGCGGCTTGCAGCGTCAGGCTTTGCAGCATCTTTTTCAGGGTGGTATTGCTCACGTCCTCGCGGTAAAGGTTCACCGTTTTGTTTACGGCCACCGGGGCGCTGTTGTTGATGACATAGGGGCCAAACTGTTCGGTGGTCACGTTGCCGGCGGCGTCTGTTGCCCGCGCCAGTATGATATAGCTGCCCTTGAGCTCCAGCGCTGCCGGTGCGGTATAAGTTGCCCAGCCGGTGGTGCTGGTTTGCCAGCCGGCGGGTGGCGCGGTATTGCGCAGCAGCTGGTATTCGCGGGCCACCAGGCCGCTCTGCGCTTCGCCCCCGTCTATGGGGGCGGTGGTGTCGGCGGGGTCGGCGTACACCAGCGTGATGGCCATGTCGTCGCGCACCACCTTGCCGGCGGTGTTGTCAAAGGGGGCGTCGGCGGTGATGGTGGGGACGATGCGGTCCAGCTTCAGCACGTCCACCGGGTAGTCGGTTTGGTTGCCAACATTGTCGAAAAGCGCAAACACATAGCGGCCATTGGCGGCCACGGTGTAGGTGTGGGTGGCGGTGTCTGCGGTGGTAACGCCTGCCGGGGCGTTCATGTGGCTAAAACCAGCCTGCCAGGCCGCTGCGGGGCTGTTGTCGGCCGGCGCCAGCGTGATGGTAACGGCGGCGCCATTGGTGAAGGCGCCCGGCGCCAGCGTGTGGGCGGCCACCGGTGGGGTGCTGTCCACCTTTGCCGGGGCGTTGTCGGCCTCGGCGTAAGCGGAGGATTTGGCGTATACGGCGGTTTGCGGGGCGCCGGTGTCCCAGGTGCGCACTCTTACGCGCAGTTCATCGGTGTTCACACCGGCCAGCAGGGCGGCGGGCAGGTCTATGCTGCAGCTGCCGGCGGCATAGGTGACGGCTTTGCGCGTATATACCGCTGTCCAGGCGCTGTCGCTGTCCTTCAGGCGGATGTCGATGTCGTAGAGCAGGTCCTCGCGGGCGGTCTCGTTGGGCAAATCGGTGCCGGCGGTAAAGCGCAGGGTGATTACTTCGGCGTTGCCGTAGTGTGTTTTGTTGAAGGCGAGGTTCGTGGGCGGGGTGGGGGCGTCGTTCACGGGGTTTATCGTCACGCTCATTTTGGCGTAGGAGGCGCCGCCCTCGGTGTCGGTTACCTGGATATAGAAAACATCGGTGCCGTAGTAGTTGGGGCTTGGGGTATAGCTGTAGTTGCCGGCGGCGTCTACTGTGGCGGTGCCGTTGGCCGGCCAGGGGTGTTCCAGGGTATCATCGGCCAGGGAAAACACCAGGTCTTCGGCTTTGTCCTCCACGTCGGTGGCGGTGATGGTACCGCTCACGGTTTCGTCTTCGTTCACCGTAAGGTTTGTTTCGGTGGCAATCACCGGCAGGTCGTTCACCGGGCGCACCCGCACGTTGAGGGTGTAGTGCTTTTTCAGGTTGCCGTCGTCCAGTGTGATGGTAACGGTGAAGCCGCCAAATTGGTCCTGCAGGGGCTTCATGACAAGCCGCAGGCTTTCGCCCGAGCCGTCCAGCGTGACGCGGGACAGCGGCAGCAGGGTTTCAGGTGCGGTGGTGGTGTAGCTGGTGAGGATGCCGTTGCCCTCGGGGTCCCACACGCGGAAGGCGAAGCTGCCGGTGGTGTCCTCGTCAAAAGCCCAGAGAACGGCATCCAGTTCGGCCTGGGTGATCTCCACCCGGGGGGCGGGCGCGGGGCACCAGCTGGCGCTGCCCTGGAAGTTGGCGCGGGGCGCATCGTCCACCGGCTCCACGGTAAGGTTCACCGTTTGGGTGGCGGTGAGCAGGCCATCGCTTACCACATAGCGGAAATTGTCGGCGCCAAAAAAGTCGGCGGCGGGCGTATAGGTAAGGGTTCCGTCGGCGTGCAGCTCCAGCGTGCCGCCCTGGGCGGTTTTGTTGTCGGTGCCGCTGGAGCCGGCGGTGCCCACCGAGATGATGGCCAGTTCGTCCCGGGTGTTGTCCACGTCCCAGATGGTGGCGTTTTTGTCGTAGGCGCCGCCCCACAGGCTGATAAGCAGCGGGGTGTCCTCCTGGGTGGTGCGGCCGGCCGCTTTCAGGCGGGGCGCGTCGTTCACCGGCAGTATGCGTATCTTCACGCTGCCCGCCACCTCGGCGGCGCCGTCGGTGATGGCATAGGTATACCAGCCGAAGAGTGCGTCGTCGGCCGCGGCGGTTTCGTCGGCGGTATGGGGGGTGAAGTAGTCGGCGTCGGGCATGAAATGGGCCGCGTTGCCCGGGTTGCTGGTGGTGCCATGCCGCGCCTCGGTAAGGGAGATGATGTGCAGGGTGTCGCCGTCGGGGTCCCAGTAGAAGCTTGCGAGGAGGGTGTCCAGCGCGGTATCCTCGTTCACCTCCAGGTAGATGATGGGATGGTTGGGGTTGTTATCCAGCAGGGTGAGGCCGTTTGTGCGCAGCAGGGGCGCGTTGTTGGTGGGGTTGATGGTAAGCAGCAGGTTGGCCGTTACCGAGGCGTTTTCATCATCGCGCGCCGTGATGGCAAGAGCGGTGGGCGCATCGCCCGTGGCGTGGTAGGCGTACAGGGTGTTGGTGATACTGAGTGTTACTTCGTAGGCGCTGCCCTTGCCGTCGGTGGTGGCGTTGCCCGTGCGCAGGGCTTCCAGCACAATGGCTTCAATTTTGCCGTCGGTGGTGTCCCACCAAACGGGGGTATCAAAGGTGAGGGCGGGGCTGACCACGTCGGTCACCTTCAACTTGATGGTGCCGGTTTTGCCCTCGTCCATGGTGTGGTTTTGCAGCAGCGCCACAAAGCGGGGGGCGTCGTTCACGGGGTTAAAATGGATGCGCACCGATTTGACCTCCGACAGGTGGCCGGCAAAATCGGCCGCCCAGGCGGGGTCGTCGATGTCCGCGGGGTCCAAGTCCAGTGTGTCCAGCAGCTGGTATTGTATCTCCACGTATTGGTCGGCGGGCCAAAGTTCGCCGCCGGTGGCATCGGCATAGGTGTCCTCATGGCAGAAGTCGGCGTCGGGCATGAAGGTGATCTTGTCGCCCTCCACGGCCACATAGCCCGGCAGGCCGGCGGTGTCGCCCCGCAGGATGACAGTCAGCGGGTCGCCCTCGGCATCGGTGTGGGCGTCGTACACCACCATGGCGGCCTTTTTGTCCTCGCTGAAAACGGCGTAGTGGTCTTTGGCCACAGGGGCGGTGTTGTCGCCGCTTACGGTTACCACCACCGTGGTTTGCACGCTGGCGCCGTCCCGGTCGGTGGCGGTCAGGGTCAGGGTGCAGGTGCCCTCAAATAGGCCGCGCGCCGTTACGCGCCACACGCCCGAGCCGCTGGTGGGCGGGGTGATGACGCAGGACTCGGAGTGCACGACGTTGTTGTTGCTGCTGAGCAGCGACATGCGTATCTGCGCGTCGCAGGCGGTTTGGTCGGGGTAGTCCACGTCGGTCACCTTCAGGGTGAAGGTCTCGTAGCCGCCGCGCGCCACGGCCAGCGTGGGCGGGGCCTCGCTGATGACGGGGTCGTCGTTCACCGCGTAGATATGGAGGGTGATGGTGCCGGTGGTGGAGTAGTCCTCTTCCGCCACCGTTCCCAGTGCTTTCAGGTCTTCGTCCACCCATTTTATCTGTATCTGCGGGTTACCGCCGTTGCTGTTGGCGTCCGGTTTGGGCTTCAGGGTAAGGATATACTGCCAGTTGCCCGTGGTGCCCCGGCGCGTGATGGTGTAATTTTCCAGCTTGTCTATGTGGGGGGAGGTGCTAACGACCTCCCAGGACATGTTCTTGCCCACGCTGGCGTAGAGGTAGCCGGTCAGGTCTATTTCCTGCGTATCGGCGTCCTCGTAGATATAGCGGGTGTGGCTGTAAAAGTAGGGTGGCACGTTGCCGCTGTCGTCCTGCACACCTATCAGCGCCGTGCCCTCACTGGCAGAAGTTTTCCAGGTGGTACCGCCGTCAAAGCTGCTTTTTACCGTGAAATATACGGTGTACCAGCCGGGCGTGGCGGCGGTGAAGGCCAGCTGCCCACTCACGCTGTCTATCTCGGCGGTGTAGGCGCCGGGCCCGGCGGCCTCGCGCACGGCAGCCAGATGGCGGGTGTCGGCGTCATAGTCGTTGGAGGACGGCGCCAGGTTGATTTGCACCCCGCCCACGGCCGAGGCCTGCGCCCTGGTTACCGTGGTGACATAGCTGTGGGTGTAGGGGGCGTGGTCTTGCGAGCGCACAAACACGTCGATGCTGGCGTCGTCGGTTTCGCCGCCGGAGTCCACCACGGTATAAGTGAGGGTGTATTGCTGTGGTGAATTGTGGGCGTTGTGGGTTTTGTCGGTGGTAAAGCGCAGCGCCCAGCGGCCCGCACTGTTTTGCACAATGGTAACGTTGGCGCGGGTGGTGCCGGGCGCGCAGGTAACCGACTGTATCTGCATTTGCAGCCACAGGGGGTCTTCCACGTCCAGCACGTCTGTCAGGACGTCCAGCATCAGCACGTCGCCCTCGTCGCAGTAAACGGGGCTGGGGTTGCCGGCCGCCGGCGGGGTGTTGTCGCGGGTGGCCGTCACCTTGAAGTTCATGTAGTTTTCCTGCGTTTCGTTCTGGTCGTCGGTATAGGTGATGGTGACGCGCACCACCGACTCGCCGATGATGCCCGAGGTCAGGCCGAAATTAAGCGTATGGGTTTGGGGGGCGGGCCCGGCGCCGGGCACGGCCAGGGTGCTGCCGCCGCCGTCCAGCGAAAAGCTGCCGGCGCTTACGGGGCTGCCGCCGCCGGCGCTGCTCAGCACCTCGGCCGCCAGGGTGTAGGGCTCGCCGGGGTTTACGCCGCTGATGGTGAGGGTATAGGTGGGCACCGTTTGCCCCGAGAAGAAGACCAGCGCGGGCAGCTGCCCGATGGACGCGCCGATGATGGTGTTGCCCACCGTGATGGTGATGGTGCCGGTGCTGGTGGTTTCGGGCAGGTTGTGCGAATCGGTGACGGTGTAGGCCAGCACCACCTCGCCTTTGAAGCCGGGCTCGGAGGTATAGCCCCAGATGCCGCCGCCAAGGTCCGTCAGGGTGCCGTTCAGCGGGGTGGTGGCCACCACGCTCACCAGTGTCATCTCGTCGCCGGGGTCGGGGTCGGTGCACTCGGAAAGCGGGTCCAGCCGCAGGGTGGTGGCGTCGCGCACGGTGTAGGCAAGGCTTGGTGTGCGGGGGGCGTCGGGCACGGGGTTTACCACCACGTTGAAGGTGCGGGTGACGCTGTTTTCGCCGTCCGACACCGTGAACCGCACGGTGACGCCGGGGGCTTCCCTGAACTGGTCGGGCCGGGGGGTGATGGTGAGGGCGCAGCCGTCGGGTGTAAGGGCGATGGCAAAGCTGTCCTTGTTCAGCACGCTTTCATCGCTGGAGGTCACGGCCAGTATCAGCTCGTCGCGCGGGGTTTCGGGGTCGAAGAAGGGGATGCTGATGACGGTGGTGGTGTCCTCGTCCATCAGCACGTTGCCGCCCACTACGGCGCCGCCGGTGATAGCGCCCAAAACAGGCCGGTTGTTCACCGGCACGGCGGTCAGCCGTATGAGGCCGGTGCCCTCGGCGCCGGCTTTGTCTTGCACCACAAAGCTTATCTCCTCCACGCCGTCGAAGTAGAGGTTGGGGGTGTAGACGAAATAATCCAGGTCGTCGCCATTTTTGTGGATGTTCAGGGTGCCGTTGGCGGCGGCGCCCAGCTTGGCCCACTGGATGAAGAGGGCGTCGTTCTCGCCCAGCGTGATGTCCACGTCGGAGCAGACGCTGAGGATATCGGCGGCGGTGATGGTGATGGCGTTGTCCTCGTTGAAGGTGCGGGCCAGCGTGCCGCCCGCCGGCGCGTTGTTCACGGGCGTGATGGTGAGCGAGAGGGTGAAGGTGGCGTTGGCGGTGCCGTCGCCCAGCACCAGCTTGAACTGGGCGTTGCGGCCGCCATAGCTGTTGCGGTTGGCGGCGGGCGTAATGGTCAGCAGCCGCTCGTCCGGCCGTGCGGGGTCCACGTCGGCCAGAGAATAAGCGGCGATCAAATCCGTGCCCGCACTCACGCTTACCTGCATGCCAATGGCGGCCAGCGCGGTCTCCACGTCGAATACTGTGAGCGGGATGGTGATGGGGGTGTTCTCCGCGGTGGCGTAGGGCTGGGTTTGCAGGTTGGTGAAGGTGGGCGGGTAGTTGATGAAATTCAGCGTGATGGACACCAGGTGGGGCCCCGTGGTGAGGCCGCCGTCATCGACGATGGTATAGCTGAAGCTGTCGGCGCCGTAATAGTATTGCGCGGGGGTGTATACCAGGGTTTTGCCGCCATCCTCAAAGGTGATACTGCCGCCCATGGCCGAGATGGCGTCGGTAAGCGTTTGGTCGAACGCGATGGTCTCGTTGCCGTCGATGTCGCTGCCGGCGGTGGTAACGGGAATGCGGATAACGGTGTCTTCGTCCACGGTATAGCTCAGCGGCCCGGCGGTGGGGGCGTCGTTCACCTGGGCCACATCCACCAGCACGTCCCGGGTGGCGGCGTTCCAGCCCAAATCCAGCACCGAAAGGCCCAGCGTCACCGGGGTGTTGGCGTAGGCCGCTTGGTAAGTGTTGGCGTTGGGCAGCGGGGTGAGCGTCACCCGGTATACGGCGGTGCGTGCGTTGGCCGCTTTGGAGACAAACGCGACCTTGACATTGGCCGCGCTGTTGGGCAACACGGCGGCGGTGTTGCTCACGGCGGCCACCGTGTAGCCGGGGTCGCCGGCGGGCAGGGGCATGTCGGGGTCGACAACCTCAAAGGTGAAGCTGTGGCCGGTGTCCTCGTCAAAGCGCTCGTCGGCGCGGTCCTCGGCGGGCAGGGCGGGGGTGTAGCGTATCTCGGGCGGGTTGTCCACCGGGGCGATGTTTACCCCCACCGTCTGGCTGGCGGTGCTGAGGGCGTCGTTTTTATCGGTGACGGTAAGGGTGATGTCCAGCGTGCCGTATAAATCGTCTGCTGAAGTGTTGGCATAGGGCTCAAAGGTCAGCTCTACGTCATAGCGCACGGTGTCGGCGTTCACATATACCGGGGTGACGCTGATGCCGCTCTGCTGCAGGATGGCGGTGTTGCCGGAGGTGATGGCCACAATGAGGTTGTCCTGGGGCGGGGCGGCCACGTCAAGGTCGGTGACGGTGAAGCTGAATGCAAGGGGGGTGCCCTCGGTGCCGGCCAGCGGGCCCGCCAGGCCGGAGATGGCGGGGGCGTTGTTGGCCAGGGTCACGTCCACTGTAACGGTGGCGGTGGCTTCCAGCGTGCCGCCGGTGTGCACCAGCGTGTAGGTGAAGGCGACCGGGCCGGCAGCCTGCCGGGGGCTTGGGGTGTAGCGGATGAACTGCCGGCCGGCGTTTGCCATAAGCGCGGCGGCGCCCAGCCCGGCGGGGGGGTGGGTGACGGCCGTGATGGTGAGCGTGGCGCCGGTGTCCACCACGGTGTCGTTGGCCAGCACGTCGATGTCGATTGCCCCGCTGGCCGTGGTGCAGCTGGTGGTGTCGTCCGCGGCGCTGGGCGCGCTGGGCTGCGGGGTAACGGTGATGGCAAAGCTGCCGTCCACCGCAAACTCGCCGTCGGTGGCGGTGATGGTGAAGCTGTCGTTTTGGTCGTAGTGGGCATCGGGGGTATAGGTGAGCGCCGTGCCTGCAATGGTGGTGGTGCCGTGCTGGGCGGGGGTTTTTACGGTGTAAACCAGCGTGTCTCCGTCGGGGTCGATGAAGTAATCGTCCAGGTTCAGCGGCAGCGGGGTATCCTCGTCGGTGGCCAGCGCGCCTACAGGCGGGACGAACACCGGCGTGCGGTTGCGCTGCGTAACCGTTACCGCAATGCTGGCCGTGGCGGTAAGCCCGGCGGTGTTGGTGGCCGTGAGCGCAACGGTGCCGCTGCCGGCGCCCAGCGGAGCAAACGTGAGGGTGTAGACGCCGTTTTCGCCGCTGCTTAGCAGGGCGGCGGGGTTAAATAGAGCCGGATTGGTGCAGCCCGCCTCCAGGGTGATGTCTGCCGGGGCGTCCACCAGGTCGGCCACGGTTATTTGCAGCGTCCGGCTTTCGTCAGAGGGGAAGCTCAGTGTCTCGGTGTCGTCCTGTACGGCCAGGGTGGGGGCGGTGCGTGTTTCGCCGTCGCCGTCACCGTCGTCCTCCGGGGTTACAGTGGCTTTGGGTGGGGTTTCACTGGGGGCTTCTTCCGGGACGGCGGGTTCGGTGGGGGTTTCCGGGGTGGGGGCCGCGGGCGGCGCCGCGCTGATCCTCTCGGGCGGGGTTTCGCCGGTGCTGTCGGGGTTTTCTTTGGCGGCAGGTGGTTCAGGGTTGGGCGCGCTGCTGTCTTCAGGTGGGGGTGTGGTTTCGCCTGCGGGCGGCGCGGCATCTTCGCCGCTGCCGGTGCCTTCGGCAGAAAGCGGTTCTGCGCCCGGCCCGGTGGCAGACAAGAGCGCAGCGTCGCCAGCTGGTGCACCAGCTGGCGACGCTGCATATGTGATTGTGCCGGACAATATCACCAATGCCAATAACAGAGCAATAACGCGCCTTTTCTTCATGATTCGCCCCTGCCCCGCCACAAGGCTGCGGGCGCTTTTTTAATGTATATGGTATAATCCAATTATTGTGGATGATATAAAATACACACAAAAACGTTATATTTTTCGTAAAATCTTTTTCCGACAAATGCCGCGTCAATAGGCCACGGCCTATTTTGGCAAGATAATTATAATCACCACACATTTAAATGTCAACAGGTCGTGAATATTTTCATATTAAAGGCGCTGCCGGTGGCCAGGAGATTGACAAGTAGCGTATCCCCACATGTATAATAGGTGTTAGGTATGACAAAAGCCGCAACAGCGCACCCGGGAAGGAGCTGACCCCGCAGATGACAAGCAAGTCTCAGCAGGCCCAGGTGAAGATCCTGGCCCATTTTTCCCGGCTGTGCATTGAGCAGGGCTACAGCAAAACCACCATGCGCCAGCTGGCCGAAGCCTGCGGCATGAGCCGCGGGCACATCGCTTTCTACTACAAGCGGAAGGATGACCTGCTGCTGGCTTTGATTGACGCCTTTTCCGCCCAGGTGGATGCGCTGGTGGCGGGTGCCGGAGACACCGTGCCCGACCCGGCTACCCGCTTTTTTTTGCGCCATCTTGTGCAGTATTATCTGGTAAGCGTTACCAGCGAGGCCTACCAGGTGATGGCCGAACTGGCCGACCGGCCCGACTACCTGGACAGCCGGGTGGAGCGCGCCTATGGCGGCCTGCTGGCGGCCACCGCGGCCGGGCAAAAGCCGGAGGTTCAGGAAGATGTCTTTGTGGGTTGCCTGTGCGCCATACGCAGCATCTACCCGCTGGTGAAATACTGGCGTGCCAAGGGCTGGCGCTTCAACCACCTGCGCCTGTTCCAGGTTTTTTGCGATGCGCTGGTTACCCAGTCGGGCCTGGAGGGGCTGGAGCACTGCCGCTGCGAGGCGCTGCGGTGGTTTGATGACATAGGCACAGACGCGCTGCGGGCCTATGTGGGCGACCTGCGCGCGTTCATCATTGGCGCCACCTGATTTGCCCGCGCAGGGCACCCGTTTTTGGCGGCACAGCACCCGTTGACGGAACTTGCAGCCGGTGCTATGCTAGATGGTGTTGACATGCGTTCAACGGTGCGTCTTTACGGTAAAATTTTAGCGTTTCTGCGTTGTCGTCAATCGCAACCCACCAAGGGTTGCTCAATCCTCCGCCTTGAATCGCAAAAATTTTACTCGCAAATCCGACACATTTCGCTTCATGTCAACACCATCTGGGCAGAAGAAGATTTTGCACCGTGTGTGACCGAGAGGGGATATAAGCGTGAGCGAAACGATAGCGAATATTTACAACACACTTTACGCACGGCCCACCGTGCGGCTGGAGGGGTATGCCGCGCGGCATGGGCTTTCGGGTGAGCTGCTGGCCTACCTGAACTATGGCGGCCCCACCGGCAGCGCCAAGGACGCCCTGGCCGAGGGAATGCTGGCGCTGGCGCTGGAGCGTGGGCAGCTTAGCCCCGGCCAGCCGCTTATCGAGGCCTCCAGCGGCACCTTTGCGGTGGCGCTGGCCATAGCGGCGGCCCACAGCGGCCACCCGCTGACCCTGGTGATGCCCGCCACCGTAATGCCCGACCGCCAGCGGCAGCTGGCGGAGCTGGGCGCCCGCATTGAGCTGACCAACTATGTGTATGGCCGTGCCGGCACGGTGCGCCGTGCCCAGCAGCTGGCCGAAGAGGTGGACGGCTATTTTGTCAACTATTTTTCCAACGACGACAACCCCGAGTTCCACCGCCGCGTTACCGGCCCGGCCATACTGAGGGCCACCGGGGGCGAGCTGACGGCCGTGGTGGCCGGCGTGGGCAGTGGCGGCACCATTACCGGCGTGGGCGAGTATATGAAAGCTTGGGCGGGCAATGTGTGGACGGTGGCCGTGCAGCCGTTTGAAAGCCAGAGCCTGACGGGCGGGTTTTCTGGCCGGCACCAGATAAACGGCATTGGCCCCGGCTTTGTGCCCGACAACTACAACCCCTATATTGTAGACGAAGTGATAAGCGTGACCAGCGGCGACGCCGCCCAGGCGGCGCGCGAGGTACTGATGACCGACGCTGTGCCCGCCAGCGCCAGCTGTGGCGCGGTGCTGTGCGCCGCGCGGGAGCTGCAAAAGCGCAAAGCCGGGCGGGTGCTGTGTATCTTTAACGGGATGCAGCTGTATGAGTGAGGGCGGGCAGGAGAAAAGCCGCGCCCGTAAAACGCGGGAACTTCTATACGCTTACCTGAAAACCATGGCGTTTGCCTTTACGGGCGGCAGCGCCACCCTGCCGCTGCTTATCCAGCAGCTTACCGAAAAATACAAGCTGATAGACCGCGACAAGCTGATAGAATACTTTGCGCTGGGCCAGGCGCTGCCGGGCGTTATCTCGCTGAACGCCGGCATTCTGATAGGCCGGGAGGTTGCCGGCTGGCCAGGGGCCCTGGCCGCCATTGCCGGCTGTGTGCTGCCGGCTTTTTTTGGTATGCTGCTCATCACGCTCACCTACACTTTCATCAGCGGGTGGGGCTTTATCAGCGGGGTCATCGGGGGCATCCGCGCGGCCTCCATTGCGCTTATCCTGTACAACGCTATTCTCATCATGGGCATGTCTAAAAACGTTTTTTATGTGGTGCTGGCGCTGCTGGCCTTTGTGTGCGTTTTCTTTTTGGGCTGGAACGTCATCATCGTTATTTTGCTGTGCGGCGCCGCCGGGGTGCTGCGCAGGCGTGTGCTGGGCCCCGGAAAGGGGGACCTGCGCTGACATGCTGCTGAATTTGTTTTTGATGTTTTTGAAGCTGGGGTTCCTGAGCGTGGGCGGCGGCTACCCCATGATGGGACTGATTTTGCAGGAGGGCGCCGCCGTGGGCCTGACCGCCGGCGAATTTGCCGACATGGCCGCGCTGGAGCTGCTGGCCTCGGGGCCCATCGCCATCAATTCAGCCACCTACATCGGGTTTATCAAGGCGGGCTTTTTGGGGGCGGTGGTGGCCACGGTGGGCGTATGTATCCCGCCCATCATCCTCACCACCATCCTGTACCATTTTTTAAAGCGCTTCAGCCTGAACCCCTATGTGAACGCCTTTCTGGAGGCCATCAAGATTGCCTGCGGCGGCGTGCTGCTGGCCACGGCCCTCACGCTGTCCCGCGAGATTGTGCTGGGCGGGGAAACCTGGCTGGCCGCCGCGGCCAACCCGTTTGCCACCGTGTCGTGGTGGTCGGTGCTCATCATGGCGGCGGGGGTGTTCGCCCTGCAGAAGTTCAAGGCCAACCCCATTGTCATCATCCTGCTAAGCGGGTTGGTGGGGGCGTTTGTGCTGTAGCTTACCAACGGAAAAACAGGCAGGGCTTTTATGCCTTGCCTGTTTTGTTTGGCGCCTGCCCAGGGGAACGAGGCTGTCAGCCGGCCACCACCGCAATGCACAGCCCCGGCAGTTCCAATATGCCGCCGGCCAGGGTGGGTGGCGCATCGCCGGTGGGCAGGCTGGCGGTCAGGGTGCCCGCAATGTTGGGAAGCGTGGCGGCATCCCCGCCCAGGTTGAAGTAGAGGACGACGGTTTCATCCCCCAGCGTTTTTTGCACGGCGCCCACCTTGGCGGGGGCGTCGCCCAGGTCCAGCGCTTCCACCTGCCCCAGTGCCAGCACCGGCTGGGCTTGCCGCAAGGCCACGGCGCTGCGCACAAATTCCAAAATAGATGTCGCGTCGCCGATTTGCTGGTCTGCTGGCGGGAAAGGGTGTTCCTGCGCGTCCATGCCGGGCGGGCCGGCGGTCATGCCGGGCGCGTCGGGGTCGGCTGTCCAGTACATGGGGGCGCGCTTGTTTTCGTCTTTGCCGCTGCCCGCCATGCCCAGTTCCTCGCCGTAGTAGACAAAGGCATTGCCGTTTTGCAGCAGGTTCATGGCCCAGGCCAGCTTGATGCGGGCGGCGTCGCGGCGCAAAAAGCCGGCGGCACGGGGGGTGTCGTGGTTGGTGAAGAAGGGCGCGGGCGTGCCGCCGGGGTTTTGGGCGGCAATGAGGGGAAGTTCGTCCGCCAGCGCGGCGGTGTAGCGGCTGGCCGGGCTGTCGGCCTGCAGCAGGGCTTGGGCAATGTAGCCGCTTGAGCCGGCAAAGGGAAAGTCAAAAAAGCTGTCTACCCCGCTGGCGTAATAGGTGTACAGGGCGGGGGTGGTATCCCAGTTTTCGCCCACCAGCCAGGCGTCGGGCCGGATGCCTTTCACACAATCGTTGAACCAGCGCAGGGTGTCGATGTTGAAGGCGTTGTTGCCGGTCTCGAATTCCTTCACGGCGTCCAAGCGGAAACCGGCCACGCCACGGCCCAGCCAGAAGGCCGCGGCGGCCTCCAGCTCGGCGCGCAGGGCGGGGCTGGCAAGGTCAAGGTCGGGCATGCCGCCCCAGAACTGGCACTCGTAGTACCAGCCGGGGGCCAGCTCTTCCCAGTTGCCGCTGCCTTTCTCCTGCGCAATGTGGTAGTAGCCAATGTGGGGGTCGTCCATCCGGCCTTCCGTCACGGCTGCTTTGGCCGCCACAAACCAGGGGTGCTCCACCGAGGTGTGGTTAAGCGGGAAGTCGAGGATGACCGAGATGCCCCGCGCGTTTGCCGCGGCGATGAGGGCGTCAAAGTCGTCCAGGCTGCCAAAGGCGGGGTCTATGGCCGTGTAGTCGGCCACATCGTATTTGTGGTAGGTGGGCGAGGGGAAGATGGGCGTGAGCCAGAGGCCGTTGAAGCCCAGGTAGGTCATGTAGTCGAGCGTTTCTGTGACGCCGGTAAGGTCGCCGATGCCGTCGCCGTTGCTGTCGCAGAAGGTGTAGACGAAAACCTCATACCAGGTGCGCACGGCGCTGGCGGCCTCGGTGGCGGCGCCGTCGGTTTGGGCCTGGCCGGGCTGGGCCGCTGCGGCTGCTGCGGCAAGGGTATCCTGCCAGCGGGTTTCTGCGGCGGGCACGCTGGAGGAGGCCGGCGCAGAAGCCGGCACGGAAGCGGATGCGGGCTGGCTGGAAGGCGGCGTACCGGCACAGCCGGCCAGCGCGAACACCAGCATAAGCGCCAGAGCCAAAGCAGAGAAACGTTTGCCCATCGTGTTCACCTCATTTCAAAAGGGACAAAAAAGGCCCTCGGCAATGCCGGGGCCAGTGTTTCAGCGGCAGAACTTCTCAATGTAGGCATCCAGTGCCTTTTCAATGGTCTCGCGGGCCACGTCGGGGCCCTGCTCGTCGTCCACCACCGTCTCCTTTTCCTCCAGGCTTTTGTACACCGAGAAAAAGTGGCGCATCTCGTTGATGACATGGGCGGGCAGCTCGCTTATGTTGCGGTAGTTTTTGTAGGTGGGGTCCTCAAACGGGATGGCGATGATCTTTTCGTCCCGCTTACCCTGGTCCATCATGGTGATCATGCCAATGGGGAAGCAGCGCACCAGGCTCATGGGGTTAATGACCTCACTGCACAGCACCAGCACGTCCAGCGGGTCGCCGTCGTCGGCCCAGGTGCGCGGGATGAAGCCGTAGTTGGCCGGGTAGTGGGTGGAGGTGTAGAGGATCCGGTCCAGGATGATATGGCCGGTCTCCTTGTCCAGTTCGTACTTGTTTTTGGAGCCCTTCTCAATCTCGATGACCGCGATGAAATCACCGGGGCGAATGCGGGTGGGGTTGATGTCGTGCCAGATATTGGCCATGGTGCTTCCCTCTGTTTCTATCATTTTTTGGCGTGCCACTTGGCTTCCAGGGCGTCTGCCTGGTCGTCCGAGAGGCCGGCCTCGTTTAATATTTCGCGGTTGTGCTGGCCCAGGCCGCCCGAGGCTCTCATGACAGCGGGCGTTTGTGAGTATTTGACCCAGGGCCCGCGCATACGGATGCCCTGCACACCGTTTTCCTTCATTTCGGCGGTGCCCTCCAGCTGTACCACACTGCCGCGTGCTACCAAATGGGCGTCCTCCAGCACCTGGTGGGAGCTGACGCTCTTGCAGCAGGGGATGCCCGCGTCTTCCAGGATTTTTATGGGTACGTCGATGTCGTCATAATGCTTCAGGAAGCCTTCAATGGCGTCGATGACGCCGGGCAGGTTGTCCATCCGGGCCGGGGCATTGTTGAAACGGGCGTCTGTTTTCAGCTGGGGCTTTTGCATCGCGTCACACAGCTTGTTCCACAGGCGGTCGCTGGGGGCGCAAATGATGGCGCTTTGGCCGCCATGGCCGTTAAAGATGCCATAGGGGGCGGCGTTGGGGTGGTGGTTGCCCGTCCGCGTGGGTTTCAAATCCAGGTCCACATAATCGACCATGCTGTTCAGCATCACCAGGCCTTCATACAGGCTGATGTCCAGGTGCTGGCCCTGGCCGGTTTTGGCGTGATGGTACAGCGCGGTGGCAATGGCGCCCCAGGCGTTCAGCCCGCCCACATAGTCGCCCAGTACCGTGCCCGAACGCTGGGGCGGGCCATCCGGCTCGCCCGTCATATCCAGCAGGCCGCTCATGCCCTGGGCCTGCAGGTCGTAGCCGGGCTTGGGCGCGTAGGGGCCTGTTTGGCCGTTGGCCGAGACGGAGCAGTAGATGATATCAGGCTTGACAGCCTTGACAGATTCATAATCGAGGCCGTGCTTTTTCATCACGCCGGGGCGGAAGCTCTCTATCACCACGGTGGCGGTGGGCAGCAGCTTTTGGATGAGGGCGCGGCCCTCGGGGTCGGCCAGGTCGATTTCCACCGAGCGCTTGCCGCGGCTGAGCCACAGGGAGGTAATTGATTCGCCGCCCACAAACGGCCCGAAAGCGCGGGCGTCGTCGCCGGTAATGGGGCGCTCGATCTTGATGACGTCGGCGCCCAGGTCGGCCAAAATGGCCGAGGCGCTGGGCCCGGCCAGGTTGATGGTGAAATCCAATACACGGACGCCTTCAAATGCGGCACTCATACGCTATTCTTTCCCCGTTTCCTCTGCGTGTGCATATTTAAAGAACGGCACAAGAGGCTGCTTTTAATCCGCGATTAAAAAGCAACCTCTAGTAGCTTGCGTCGCCTAAAAGCACGGATATCTCCTTGGTGCTTTTCCGTCTCTCTGCGTTGTCCATCTTCGCGCTGGGCGCCGGGCTTTGCCCGGTTGCGCTCCGAAACAGCGCTGCGGCGCTA
>JAAYCI010000016.1 GCA_012729855.1 Oscillospiraceae bacterium | reverse complement strand
CAATGTGTCCTTTTTAATTTGCGCATTTTATTGTACGGTATCCAGGAACAGGGGCTCGGCCGGTGCGGTGGGGTCTGTTTTTTCAAAGCCGAAGGTGGGGTCGTACCGCCACCAGGCGCCGGTGCCGGAGGCATCTGTGAGCCACACCATATTCCAGGCGTGGTATAGCGTGCCATCCAGCGTGGTAACATAGCCATACAGCATCTGGCAGGGCAGGCCGCAGCAGCGCAGGGCGGCGGAGAACAGCGCGGCATAGTCGGTGCAAATGGCCGTGCCCTCGGTGATGACGCGCTCCAGGTTTGGCACGTAAAAGCCCCAGGCGGCATCGCCATGGGCGGTTTCGTCGTAGCGGGCGATGGAACGCACCCACTGAAAAACAGCGGAGACAAAAGCTTCGTCGTTTTCGGTGTCGCGGTAAAGCTGCCTGGCCACCCGCACCACGGTGGCGTCTGCGTCAAACCATATAAGTGGCGTGGGCAGCAGGAAACGCTGCAGTGCATCCACTATCACCGCGTCAAAATGCACTTCCATCACGCTGTAAAAGGTGTCGTTGTCGGCCAGCAGGGTAATGCTTGCCCGATAGGTACCATCGCCCATGGACAGGGGAAAAGCATAGTAGCTTCCATCGGTGGGCAGTGGGTCGATGTATTCTGCGCCGTCTTTTTGAAGAACAAGCCGGCTTTGGAAGGCGGTGTTGCCATAAGCCAGCAGGTAGCCCTTGGCCACTGTGGAAGTGTTGATGATAAAGGCCCCGGCGTCGGTATATTTGGTGTGAACATGCCCGGCCGCGCCGGTGTATTGCGGCGCCGGCACTTCAGGTGGTATACGCAGGGTGGCATTACCATCTATCCGCGTGGTGTTTTTGTTTTGGTACAAGATATCGTTTATTTTACCGCTGTGGATGCCGACGGCAAACAAGAGGAGCAACACCGTGGGGAAAATACAAAGCAGTGCGCGCCGCAGGGCGTTTTTTGCTTTTTTCAGTTCAGGCCGTCTCTGCATCATATAATCCAGTTTTGTGCAAAAGAAAGCTGCAAACCAACGTGAAAGGCGGGAAGCAAATGCTAACTATTGCGTAACAACGGCGGGCAGATGGGGCTGTTTGGCATCCCCTTGCGCATGGTAACCACAATGTCTTTGGCTGGTATCAATTATACACACTGGTGTAATAAATAGAACCCAAATGGTTCGATCTTCAGAAAACCGTCACCAAATTTACACCTGGCGGCGCTATGGTTACTGTAAAAGGAGGCGGGCGCGCCAAGCCGAATGGCGCGTTTTTCGCGTGGGGGTATGCCCGCCTGCGGCTTGAAAAATGGCAGGGGATGTTGTATACTTAATTTAGATAAAATAATAGGCACGGCAAGACAAGCAGGGAAAGAATGGGTGGAACGTGGAACGGTTGCAGTATATTAGAAATGACCGGGCGGTAGAGGTGTTGGCGGCGCATTACGGGCGGGCGCCTCTGGCTGTTGTGCGCAGTTTTGGCTGCCAGCAGAATGTGAACGACACCGAACGCCTGAAAGGTGTGCTACTGGACATCGGCTTTTCGCTGACGGGCCGCGCCGAAGAGGCGGACCTGATTTTGTTCAACACCTGCGCGGTGCGCGAGCATGCCGAGCAGCGGGTGTTTGGCAACCTGGGTGCGCTTAAAGCGCTAAAGCAGGCCCGGCCCTCGCTGCTGATAGGCCTGTGCGGCTGCATGGTGGAGGAAAAAAGCACCATTGAAAAGCTGCGGGAAAGCTACCCCTATGTGGACATGGTGCTGGAGCCCAACGGCGCCGACCGCCTGCCCGACCTTTTGGTGGAAAAGCTGACCACCCGCAAAAAAGCGCTGCGGGTGCCACCCATACGCACCGAGGTGGTGGAGGCCGTGCCGCTGCGGCGGGAGTCCGCCTTCAAAGCCTTTTTGCCCATCATGTTTGGCTGCGACAACAACTGTGCCTATTGTGTGGTACCCCTGGTACGCGGGGGCGAGCGCAGCCGCGCGGCGGCCGATATTTTGGAGGAGTTTAAAGCGCTGGTGGCGGCCGGCTACAAAGAGATAACCCTGCTGGGCCAAAACGTAAACTCCTACGGCCGGGGTACTGAAGAAAAGCTGGATTTCAGCGATTTGCTGAAAATGCTGTGCGAGGTGCCGGGCGAGTATAAGATCCGTTTCATGACCAGCCACCCCAAGGACGCCACCCGCAAGATGGTGGACACCATTGCCGGCAGCGACCACCTGTGCAAGCATTTGCACCTGCCGGTGCAGTCGGGCTCCAACGAAGTGCTGGCCCGCATGAACCGCCGCTACACAGCGGATGATTACCTGGCGCTGATACGCTATGCCAAGGGCGCCTGCCCGGAGCTTACCTTCTCGTCCGACGTGATGGTGGGCTACCCGGGCGAGAGCGATGAGGACTTTCAAAAGACGGTGGAGCTTGTGAAGGAGGTGGGCTTTACACAGCTATTCACCTTCATTTTCTCCAAACGGCCGGGCACTGAGGCCGCCGAACAGCCGGACGACACGCCGCACAAGGAAAAGTCGGACCGGATACAGCACCTGCTGCAGGTGCAGGATGAGATGATCATCAAGCTGGCGCAGCCCTGGATAGGCAAGGTGTTCACGGGCCTTGTGGAGGGCGAGGGGCGCGAAGAGGGCACCATGGCCGCCAGGCTTGACAACAACATGCTGGTGGAATTTGCCGGCGACGAAGCGCTGCTGGGGCAGTTTGTGCCGCTGCGCATCGACGCGGTGAAGGGTGCGGTGCTTAAAGGCACACTGGCATAGCGCCAAGGCAAAATGGCGGCCCGGCTACCAGGCCAAAACCCGCTCCTCTAATTTAATTATAGTATTGTAGCGTGCCTTTTACAGGGCATGCGTGTAAACAGTTTTTAAAGAAAAAGAAAAGGACAGTGACTTATGCATTCTGGAGCACACGACCATAAAAATGATGTGATCAGTCAGTTCATGAACGCTGCGGTGGCCCTGCAGCAGGATCACCGCTACCAGACACTGGCGGCGGCCCGCAAGGCGAACGACGAAAACAAGGCATTGCAGCAGGCGATAGGCGACTTTAACCTGGCGCGGATGGACCTGAACAACGAGCTGGCCAAAACCGAGCGTGACCCGGTGCGCCTGAGCGAGCTGAACACCAGCATCAACGACCTGTACGCCAAGATCATGGGCGATGAGACCATGATCGAATACAACGAAGCCAAGGAAGATATCAACGATGTGATCAAGTACATCAACGCCATTGTTACCGCGGCGGTGGACGGCGAAGACCCCTTGAAGGTAGAGCCGCCCGCCCCGGAAGGCTGCGGCCCCGACGGCTGCGACGGCTGCGCCGGGTGTGGGTAGGGCACGAAGTGCCGCCGATGGAAAATGCGGAGCATTTTATCGGCGCCCGGAGCCCGGAAAACGCCGACTGTAAGGAGGCGGAGGCCGGGTGCGACGGGATGGGCGCTTTAGCGCCGCCGATGGATGCAGTGTTTCTAGGTTCATGCTTCACCAAGAAACACTTG
>JAAYCI010000015.1 GCA_012729855.1 Oscillospiraceae bacterium | reverse complement strand
CAATTTTACGATAATCTGTTCAATTGTGTATCTCTTCCTTGCCATTTTCTGCTTCCCTCCAAAGTTAGTTTAACATATCTTTACTAACTTTGCGTCTGGTACAACACGCGGGGGCAAGACCATCAACACGACCTAAAAAAGTGCCATACCTTGAAGCCGCAGGCGCCCTGCACTTTGCGCGCCAACCAGCTTTTTAGGGCAAGCGCAGTTCGCTTCGCTCAAAGGTATTATAATACTCCGATGGGTTAGGGGCTTTGCCCCTAACAACCCCGCAAGGGCGAGGGAGAGCGTCATTGGTATAAGGGTTGCTGAATAATATCCTGCTGGCTTACTATGGTGCCATCCGGTCCGTTCTGCAAGCGTTTTTTGCCCTGCCGCGCCAGAGCGTCAATTCATACTGGTGCTTTGCTCAAACAGCGCGGCCACAGCCTCGGCCAGCAGGGCGTGGGCCGGGGCTTTCAGGCCGGGGTCGGCCCGCAGCAGGGCCACGGCCTCGGCCTGCGCGGCTTTCAGCACACGGGTGTCGGCGGCCAAATCGGCAATACGCAGGGTGGGCAGGCCATGCTGCCGGCTGCCGAAGAAGTCGCCCGGGCCGCGGGTGTCCAGATCATACTTCGCCACGGCAAAGCCGTCGTTGGTTTTGCACAAAAAGCGCAGCCGCTCGCGCACGGCGTCGGTGGCATGGTCGGTCAGCAATATGCAAAAGCTCTCGGCCGCGCCGCGCCCCACCCGCCCACGCAGCTGGTGCAGCGCGGACAGGCCGTACCGCTCGGCGTCCTCCACCACCATCACGGTGGCATTGGGCACGTCCACCCCCACCTCAATGACGGTGGTGCTCACCAGCACGTCCAGCTCGCCCGCCTTAAAAGCCCGCATCACCTCGGCCTTGTCGGCCGCTTTCAGCCGGCCATGCATCACGCCCACGCGCGCGCCGGGCAGCAGCGGGCGGGCCACCTCGTCGGCATAGGTAATGGCGGCCTGCAAATCGCTCTCGCCCTCCTCTATCAGCGGGCACACGATGTACACCTGCCGCCCGGCGGCTATCTGCTTTTGCAGAAACCCGTACATGTCCCGCCGCTTGGCGCCGGTCACTGCGTAGGTCTTCACCGGCTGGCGGCCGGGGGGCAACTCGTCCAGTATGCTGATATCCAAATCGCCAAACATCAGCAGCGCCAGCGTGCGCGGGATGGGCGTGGCGCTCATCACCAGCAAGTGGGGGCGCACGGCCTTGGCGGCCAGCAGGCCCCGCTGCCGCACGCCAAAGCGGTGCTGCTCGTCGGTAACGGCCAGGCCCAGGTTGTGGAAAGCCACCGGCTCGCTGAGCACCGCGTGGGTACCCACCACCAGCTGTACCTCGCCCGAGGCAATGGCCGCCAGCGCGGCGGTGCGGGCCTTGCCCTTCACCGAGCCGGTGAGCAGCACCACCCCGATGCCCAGTGGCTCCAGGTGGGCGCTCAGCGTGTCCGCGTGCTGGCGGGCCAGTATCTCGGTGGGGGCCATCAGCACGCTTTGGTAGCCGTTTTGCGCGGCAAAGTACACCCCCGCCGCGGCCACCAGCGTTTTGCCGCTGCCCACATCGCCCTGCAGCAGGCGGTTCATCGGGCTTTTGCCGGCCATGTCGGCGGTAATTTCGGCAATGCTGCGCCGCTGTGCGCCCGTAAGCGGGAAGGGCAGCGAGCGCTCGAACGCATCGACGGGCACCGGGCGCATGGGCGCGCCCGTCTCGGCCACCTCGCGCCCGCGCATCAGCAGCATGCCCAGCTGCAGGGTGAACAGTTCCTCAAAAATCAGCCGGCGGCGGGCCTGCCCGGCTTCGTCCAGGCTGGCCGGGGCGTGTATCATCCGCAAACTCTCGGCCCTGCCGGGCATGCGGTATTTTTCCAGCAACGCGTCGGGCAGCGGCTCGGGAATGTCCTCCACCTGCTGCAGCGCCGCTTTGGCACAGCCTGCCACCACGGTGCTGGACAGCCCCTCGGTAAGCGGGTAGATGGGCGTGAGCGGCGCGCTGGTGCCGGCGGGCAGGAAGCTGGGGGCCACCATCTCGCGCGCGGAAAACCCGCCGCCCACCTTGCCGTAGAACAGGTATTCCTTGGCCACCTCCAGCTTATCCACCGCGTAAGGGCTGTTGAAGAAGGTGAGCGCCAGGCTGGCGGTGTCGTCGGCGCAGGCCACCTTGAACATTTTGCGCCCGCCGCTGATGCGCACCGGCGCGCTTTTGGCCAGCACCTGGGCCTGCACGGTGCAGGGCGCGTCAAACGGGGCGGCCGCCACCGGCACGGGGCTGGAGTAATCAATGTACCCGCGCGGGTACAGGCACAGCAGCTGCCCCACCGTCTCCACGCCCAGGCGCGCAAAGCGGGCCGCCCGCTGGGGCCCCACGCCCTTCAGGTATTGTATGCTGTCGTTCCAGGTGATGGGTGTGGCCCCCTTTCCGGTAATGTATCAGCCTTTATACCGCTTAACGCACCGCCAAAAAGAACAGCCGCGGGAACCGGAAGATGATCTCCCCGTTCGGCTGCAGCGGGTACGCCTCCAGCAGCCGCTCCAGTATGGCATCCTCAAACTCTATGCGTTCCTCCGGTGTTAAAACCTGTAGGTAGGGCCGCAGGCCGCTGCCGCGGTACCACTCCAGTATGGCGGCGTGGCTGGGCATACGGTGGTGATATATGGTCTCCCATATCCAAAAGCCGGTGGCGGTGGCGGCCAGCAGGGCATGGTAAGCCTCGGGGCTCAGGTTGTAAAAGCTGCGCCCGCCGCCAAAGCGGCCCTGCCACCGTGCCGCGCCGGCCACCGCCTGCACCATTTGATGGATGGGCTCCCGCTCGATCATCGGTGTTTGCACGGCCAACTGGCCGCCGGGGCGCAAGAGGGCCATCAGCTTGGGTATAAGCACTGCATGGCCGGGCACCCACTGGATGCAGGCGTTGGAGAACACCACGTCATAGCCATTCCCCAGCGGCTCAAGGTCGCCCGATATATCCAGCTGCTGAAAGGCAAACTGCGGGAAAGCCGCTTGGGCCGCCGCAATCATCTCGGGCGAACTGTCCACCCCGCACACCGCCGCGCCGGGAAAGCGCCGTGCCAGCACCCGGGTGCTGTTGCCCGGCCCACAGCCCATGTCAATGATTTTGCCCGGCTGTTCCACCGTGATGCGCGCGGCCAAATCGCGCGAGAGCTGTGTGCGCTCCGCCTCAAATTTCAGGTACTGGCCCGCGTCCCAGTTCTGCATCGGCCCGCCCTCCGTCCGTGTTTCTTTTATCTATACCTGCTTATTATACATACAATGGGGCGGGGAATCAAAACAAGGCATGAAAATAGCCCCGCTTGCACCAGGCAAACGGGACCAATGGTTCAATTCCAGGCTACATGGTATCCGGCTCAGGTCATTGTCAGGCCGCCGTTCACCAGCAGCGACTGCCCCGTGACGTTCAGGGACATGTCCGACACCAGGAACAGGCAGGCGTTGGCAATGTCATCCTCGGTTTGCGGACGCTGCAGCGGGGTGCGGGCCTGTATGGTGCTGTTGAAGGTCTCGTCCCGCCGGGCGGGGTCCTTCGCCGCGTCGCCCTCCAGCATTTGGTCCAGGTTTTGCTCCCACATGGGGGTGCGGATGATGCCCGGGCAGATGGCGTTCACGCGGATGTTTTTGGGCCCCAGCTCCAGCGCCATGGTTTGCGTAAGCCCGCGCACCGCAAACTTGGAGGGCGTATAGGGCGTGTGCCCCTTGGCGCCCACCACCCCGGCCTGGGAGGAGGTATTCAAAATAACGCCGCCGCCCTGCGCCAGCATGTGCTTCACGGCGGCCTTGCAGCCGTTGTATACCCCAAACAGGTTCACGTCCTCCAGCCATTTCATCTGCTCCAGGGTGGAGTCCACAAAGGAGGTGATCACGTTGACGCCCGCGTTGTTGAACATGACGTCCAGCCTGCCAAACTCGGCCACCACCTCGTCCACCATCTTTTCCATGGCGTCGGCATCGGTCACGTCGGTGGCGTAGGCTTTGCTGCGCACCCCCAGCGCCTGGGCCTCTTTGGCCACGCTTTGGGCGTTCTCCATCACCACGTCCACTATCACCACGTCGGCGCCGGCCTGCGCAAACTTCAGCGCGCTGGCCCGGCCCAGCCCCCGGCCCGCGCCGGTAATAATCGCAACCTTCCCGCTCATATCAATGGGTACCATATGCTTGCCTCCTTGTTTGTCGGGTTGCCCCGCACGAAAAATAGGGTGCCGCCTGTTGTTTATTTATCATAGCACAATTGCGCCGCACTTTGCAGTCAACCCACACAAATTATTTTTTCTTCGTGCGAATTATTTAGTCACGTCGTATATTATCACATGCAAAAGCCCGGCTTCCAAAACATGCGGAAGCCGGGCTTTACGCTTTTGGTTTAAATGGAATTTACGCCGTACCACGCGCCATCCGGCGGCGCCGCTTGCGGCGGGGCTGCTTGCCATGTTCGCCGCGCTGCAGCCAGGCCACGGTGTCGGCCAGGGTCACGTAGATGTCCCGCGGCCAGAAGTCCAGCTCCCGGCTGGCTTTCTCGTGGCTGAAGTTGTCGCAGCTGCCCAGCGTATCCACCGAATAGCTGGTGATGAGCGCCTTCTCCTTTTTACGCTGCGCGTGCCACCGCAGCGCCGGTATCGCCAGGCGTACCATCCAGGTGGGCACCACCGGGCGGGGCTTTGCCCGCTTGCCGGTAATGTCGTCCACCATCTGGAAGATATCCACAAACTCGTAGTGGGTGCCGCTGAGGATATAGGTCTCCCCCACCCGGCCCCTGTCCGCCGCGGTTATGCAGGCCGCGGCCACGTCGCGCACATCCACCAGGTCGTACCCGCCGCGGGGCGCGGCCGGGTATTTGCCGGCCAGGTAGGCCTTGATGGCCGCCACCACGTGGTTGTTGCCGTCATCGCCCGGGCCTATGATGCCCGACGGATGCACGATGATGGCCGGCAGGCCGCGCTGCACGCTGTCCATCACGTATTGCGAGGCCTCCGCCTTGGTTTTGGCGTAGCCGCCCTTCACGTCCTCTGCCGAGAAGGTTTTGGTCTCGCAGATGCGGCGGCGGTCTCTGGGCTCGGGTATGGCGTGTACGCTGCTCACATGGATGAACCGGTACACCTTGTGCGCCAGTGCCAGCGCCACCATATTTTGGGTGCCGCCCACGTTCACCTCATAGGCCAGGGGCGACACCCTGGCGCTGATGTCGATGATGCCCGCGGTGTGGATGACCACCACCTCGCGCCGGGCAAGGCCAGCAAATAATGGCTGCAATGTTTCGGGCAGGCGCACGTCGCCCCGCACCACCTCCATGCCCTTTGCCTGCAGCGCGGCGGCGTCCTCGCCGGGCAGCACCAGCCCGCGCACCCGCGCGCCAGCGGCCAGCAGCCGCTCCACTATGTGGCGGCCCAAATGCCCGCAAGCGCCTGTTATCAAATAGATTTTCTGCACTGTCACCGTCTCCTTCTACAGGGCCTCCGCCCGGAACATTGTGCGCTATTTATGAACACAATGTTGATTATCTTTCCTAATTGTATTATAATACAACCACTGTTTCCCTGCAATCAACAATACCGCCATGGGTGTGCTTTGCTGCACAAAAGGGGGCAAAATGTCTATCATTTTGCCCCCTGCGAAAAAGCTTTACACTTCTTACACAATTTCTTCACCGTGCCAAACACCCCATACAAGGAGGCCAGCTTATGGAAAAGAAAGCGGCAAAGCCCCGGGAGGACCAGCGCGTGCGCCTTACCAAGCAGATGATACAAGGCGCTTTTCTGGAACTGCTGAACCAAAAGTCCATCCAGAACATCACCGTGAAGGAACTGTGCGAGCGCGCGGGGGTGAACCGCGGCACCTTCTACCTGCACTACCACGATGTGTACGACCTGCTGGACCAGATGCAAAAGGCCCTGCTGGCCGAGCTGAACGCCCTGCTGGATGGCACCCCGGTGCTTTTCATCAACACCCCGCGCGAGACCTCGGGCGCCTTCATCACCGCGCTGGTGCAGTTTTTTGACAACAACCGCGAGCTGTGCGCCGTGCTGCTGGGCGAAAACATCGACAAAAAGTTCCTGGCCGCCGTTATCGACGCCCCGCGCGACAAAAGCGTGCGGGAGTACCGGGCGCTTTTCCCCAATGCCAGCCGCCAGAAGATTGAGATCTTTTACTACTTCATCGCCTGGGGCTTCATCGGGCTTATCCAGCAAAACCTGCGCCACCCCAGCGCTTTTTCCTTCAAAACGCTGGTTTCCAGCGCCGAGCGCATCATCACCGAGGGGGTACAGTTCCTGGCCGAGCCCGACGGCTGACACCTCCATACAGATACAACTTCGATACATCCCGCCGGTACAGTAGGCGTATCCCCGCGTGCGGGCGGGGCTTCTGCCGCCGCGCCCGTTTTCGCCTTTGGAGGTGCCCCATGCCAAGCCCGGAAACCACCCCCGCCGGGGCGGGTGACGCCGCCCTGCAGCTGGCCGTGCAAACACTGACCAAGCAATACCGCCTGGCGGGCTCCCGCTGGCGCGCCGCCAAAAAGCAGGGCGCCGCCGGCGACGGGTACAAGCGCGCGCTGGACAAGGTCTCCTTCACGCTGGGGCCCGGGCTGTACGGCCTGTTGGGGCCCAACGGGGCGGGTAAGTCCACCCTGCTGAATATCATTACCGGCGCGCTGCCGGCCGACGCCGGCCAGGTGCTGTGGAATGGCCGCGCCACCACCCGCCTGGGCCGGGATTTCCGCCGCACCCTGGGCTACATGCCCCAGCAGCAAAACCTGTACGACAGCTTTACCGGCCGGCGCTTTTTGCGCTACCTGTGCGCGCTGAAGGAGATTCCCTCCACGGCCGCCGGCGCGGAGGTGGCGCGGGTGACCGCCGCTGTCAACCTGGCGGGTGAGCTGGACAAGCGCCTGGCCGCTTACTCCGGCGGCATGAAGCAGCGGCTGCTGGCCGCCGGCGCGCTGCTGGGCAACCCACGCCTGCTTGTGCTGGACGAGCCCACCGCCGGGCTGGACCCGCGCGAGCGGGTGCGCCTGCGCAACCTGATGGCCGGCCTGAAGGAAGACCGTATCATCCTGATAGCCACCCATGTGGTGAGCGACGTGGAGAGCGTGGCCGACCAGATACTGCTTTTAAAGGACGGCCAACTGGCCGACATGGCCCCACCCGCCAGCCTGGTGGCCGCCCACGCCCCCGGCGGCAGCCTGGAGGACGTTTACCTGCACATTTTTGGCGACGAGGCCGAGGGCCCGGAGGCCCCCCGATGAGGCTGCTGCTGGCCGAGCTGCGCAAGGTGTGGGGCCGGCGGGTGTTCCTGGTGCTGCTGGGCGCGCTGCTGCTGCTGAACCTGTTTTTGGTGTACAACGCCAGCCGCCCGGCCCAGGGCGTGCCGCCGCCCGAGGCCTACCGCGCCATGGAGCAAAAGCTGCAGGGCCTTTCGCGGGACGAAAAGCGGGCCTTTCTGGCCGAGGAATGGGCCCGCATAGAGGCGCTGAACCGCATGGATTATCTGCGCACCAGCATCGCCTTGGGCTGGTGGAGCGCCACCGACCCGATGATAGAATACAACCAGCTGTATGAGACCTGGGGCCAGCTGTATGAAAGCGGCGAAGCCCTTTCCTACGGCAGCAACCTGGTGGAAGAATACCAGTTCCTGCGGCTGATCAAAGCCGAGTTCGAGCAGGTGGACGGCTACGAGGCCTTTCTGGACGACATCCACAGCAAGGCTACCCAGCTGTCGGGCATCTCCATCTTCGCCACCGAGGGCGCCAACAGCTTTGAGGAGCAAAACATTACCGCCGCCGCCAAAGCCTACGAGGGTATGCGGGGCGTTGCCATAGACTACAGCCCCCAGAAGGGCCTTACCACCGCCCTGGGCTTTGAGCTGACCGACCTGCTGCTGCTGTTTACCATGCTGCTGCTGGCCAGCATGCTGGTGCGGCAGGAGCGGGACAGCGGCCTTTTGGGGCTGGTGCGCGCCACCCCGCGCGGGCGCATGCCCACGGCGGCGGCCAAGCTGGGGGCGCTGGCTATCAGCCTGCTGGCCGTGCTGGTGCTGCTGTACGGCTGCAACCTGCTGTTCTGCGGCGGGCTGTACGGCCTGGGGGATCTTGGGCGCAGCGTGCAGTCGGTGCCGGCGCTCATGCGCAGCACCCTGCGGCTGAACGTGGGCGGCTACCTGGGCGCCTGGCTGCTGGCCAAGTGGGCCGCGGCGGCCATAGCCGGCGCCTGGGTGATGCTGGCCGCCCTGCTGGCCCGCCGTGCCGCCGCCGGCTACGCGCTGGGGCTGGCGCTGCCGGCTGTCAGCCTGCTGCTTCGGCAGTTCATTCCCGGCACCAGCCACTTCAATGTGCTTAAATACGCCAACCTGGCCAGCTTTTTGGTGCCGGCCGAGCTATTGGGCGGCACCCGCAGCCTCTACTGGTTCGGCAGCCCCGCGCCCATCACCCTGGTGGAGGGCGTGGCCGCCCTCCTGCTGGCCGCCGGCTTTGTGGTGGCCTTCCTGCTGGTGTTTGCCCGGGCCCAGCTGCTGCCGGCCGCGCGCCGGGGCTTTGCGCCCGCCTGGCGCCTGCCGGGCAAAAAACGGGCCGCCACGCTTGCCCCTTCCGGTCATGCCCCGGACGCAGTGGCACCTGCCCCTGCCGAGGCGCCTGCCGGCAGTGCGCCGGCCACCGCCCGCCGCGCCAAACGCGCCCGCCCCGGCGCCGGCATCCTGCGGCAGGAGGCCTACAAGCTTTTCATCATGAACGGCGCGGCGCTGGTACTGGTATTGTTGCTGGGCTATGGCGTTGTGCAGGGCGTGCGCAGCCAAAGCTACCTCAGCCCCGATGAAATCTACTACCGCCGCTACATGACCATCCTGGCCGGTCCCGTCACCCAGGACAAAGCCGACTGGCTCACCGAAGAAAAGCAGCGCTTCATGCCGCTGATAGAGCTGGAGGCCCAGTACGCCGCCCATGAGATAAGCGAGTATGACTACTACAACAAGATGAACCAGTACTGGGCGCTGAGCGAGGAGATGAATAGCTTTGCCCGGGTGGTGGGGCAATACAACATCCTGCGCACCACCCCCGGCAGCCAGTTTGTGTACACCAGCGGCTACCCGCAGCTGTTCGGCCTTGCCGGTACTGGCGATATCACCGACACCCTGCTTACCGCGGTGGCTTGTGCGCTGTGCTTTGCCGGCCTGTTCGCCATGGAGCAAAGCACCGGCATGGTGCGGGTTATTGGCGCCACGCCCCTGGGCCGCAGCGCCACCGCCAAGCGCAAGCTGCGGCTGGCGGCACTGGGCTGCGGCGTCATCACCCTGGCCGTGGCGCTGCCCCGCTGGTGGCAGGTATTGCGGGACTATGGCTTCTCCGCCCCGTTTGCGCCGCTCTCCAGCCTGGACGCCTACCCCGACGCCCCCGCTGTGGCTACGCTTTTGGGGCTGGCTGTCTGCACGCTGCTGGCCCGCTTTGTGGCGGCGCTGGCCATGGCCGCCGTGGCGCTGGCGCTGGGCCAAAAGCTGGGCAACGCCTTTGCCGCCATGTTTTGTACCAGCGCACTGTTCGCCCTGCCGCCGCTGCTGGCGCTGGCCGGCCTGCCCGGCGCGCAGTGGGCCGGGCCCTACCCGCTGCTGCACTTTGGGTGGATGATGACCGCCACACCCACCGCCGTGGCCGGCTGGCTGGCACTGGCGCTGTGGGGCGGCGTTGCCCTGCTGTGCTGGCAGTGGCTGTGCGGCCGCTTTGGCAAGGCGGGCGGCCGGGCCTAAAGACACCCCCTACAAACTGCCCTGATTTAAACCAGGGCAGTTTTGCGTTGAAAAATGTGCCCCGGTACGGTATGATAAAAAACAAAAATACAAGAGGCAGGAACCCCCATGAAAACCATCATCCTGATAGGCGACGGCATGGCCGACAACCCGGTGCCCGCGCTGGGCAATAAAACCCCGCTGGAGGCAGCCAATATTCCGCTAATGGACAAGCTGGCCGCCGCGGGCGAGGTGGGCAGTGTGCGCACCGTGCCCGCCGGCGTGGCCCCCGGCAGCGATACCGCTATCCTGAGCATTTTTGGCTACGACCCCCGCCAGTACTACAGCGGCCGCGCCCCGCTGGAGGCCGCCGGCGCCGGCGTGCGCCTGCAAACGGGCGACATTGCCTACCGCTGCAACATGGTGGCGCTGGAGGACGGGCCGATGCCGTTTGAAGAAAAGAAGATACTGTCCCACAGCGGCGGCTCTATAGACGGCGAGGCCGCGCTACAGCTGATGGACGCCCTGCTGGCCGACCCCGGTTTTGCCGCCTGCGCCCAAAAGCACGGCACCAAGTTTTACCCTAGCCCCTCCTTCCGGCACATTGCCGTGCAGCGCGGGGCTAACATCACCGGCCTTGTGGCCGCGCCCCCGCACGACCACCTGGGCGAGGCCCAGGGCCCGCTGCTGCCCGGCGGCTGCCCGGCCGCCAGTGGCCTGTGCGAGATGATGGCCCTGGCCCACCGCGTGCTGGACGGCCACCCCATCAACCGGCGGCGCCGCACCGCCGGCAAGCTGCCGGCCAACGGCCTGTGGTTCTGGGCCGAGGGCGTGGCGCTCACCCTGCCAAACTTTGAAGCAGCCCACGGCAAACGCGGCTTTGTGGTAAGCGCGGTGCCGCTGGTGCGGGGCATCGGCGCGCTGTGCGGCATGGACTACGTGGAGGTAGACGGCGCCACGGGCGAGCTGGACACCAACTTCGAGGGCAAGGCCGCCGCCACGCTGGCCGGCCTGCAAAACGGCTACGACCTGGCCGTACTGCACGTGGAGGCCCCCGACGAATGCACCCACAACGGCGACACCCCCGGCAAGCTGCAGGCCATTGAGTGGCTGGACAGCCGCTGCCTGGCCCCGCTGGTGGCCGGGCTGGAGGCTACTGGCGGCGATTTCCGCCTGCTCATCCTCAGCGACCACAAAACACTTACCAGCACCCGCGGGCATGACGGCGACCCGGTGCCCTACCTGCTGTACGACAGCCGCGGCGGCGCCCACAGCGGCCTGCCCTATAGCGAAGCATCCGGCCAAAAAGGCCCCTGCATCACCGAGGGCCACCGGCTGATCAACCACCTGTTGGAGGCCGAATGATTGCCTGCCATACTGGAACAGAAGCGGAGAGCCCGTCCATGATGTTATTCTTGCAGGGCGACAGGCAGATAGGCAAATCCACCATCCTGCGCGAGGCGCTGCTGCCCCATGCGCCGCAGGTGGCCGGCCTGATGGTGCAGCGCCTGTTTGAAGGCGGCGAAAAATGCGGCTACCGCGCCTGTGTGGTGCGGGGGGCGCTGCCCGCCGTAGACGGCCCCTACACCCCCGGCATGCCCGGCGTGTTCCTCTGCAAAGGCCAGGCCCGCCCCGGCGTGCTGGAAAAAGCCATGGCCGAGGTACAGACCGTCTGCGCAGACCCCGCGTACAAGCTGCTTATCCTGGACGAGATTGGCGGCATGGAGCTGTTGTCCGGCGCGTTCATGCGGCTGCTGCGCGCGGTGCTGGCGCTGGGCAAGCCCTGCGTGGGGGTGCTGAAGTCCCGCCAAAACCTGGCCGGGATGGCCGGCGGGCGGCTGGGGCTGCCGCCCGATATCCTGGCGCTGCGGGACGCCCTGCAGCAAAGCCTGGAGGCCCAGGGCCGCGTGCTGACGGTAACCCAGGCCAACCGGCCTGAGACCCGGCAAGCCGTCGAAGGCTTTGTGGCCGGCATATTCCGCTAGCACAGCACCTGCACAGGAGGGCCTTATGAAGCTACGCGCCGCATGCATCCAAACCCACCACGCCGACGCGCTGGTGGCTTTCTACACCCAGGTGTTTGGCCGCCCGCCCCACGTGGACGGCGACGTGGATTATCAGTTTGCCGCGGAGCAGCTGACCATCTTCCGGCTGGCAGGCGCCACCGCGCCCGCCACCCAAAGCCTCGCGCTTATTTTTACTGTGGACGACGTTGACAGTGCATACACCAGGCTGGACGCCCTGGGCCTGTGCAACGGCGCCCTGCCCACCAACAAGCCCTGGGGCGTGCACTCGTTTGTCATCACAGACCCCGACGGGAATACGGTCAGCTTTACCAAAGCCATTGCGTGAACCATCCCCTGTACGCACAGAAAAAGCCGCCCCCTGGGCGGCTTTTTGCTTGCATCGAAAACACTTTTTTCTTGTGGCTACGCCTGCAGCGCCGGGTCGGCCTCCACATAGCGGGGCAGCGGCGGCAGGCTGCCGGCCACGGCCAGCCTGCTGGGCGCCCAGATGGCGGCTTTTTGCAGGCGGGCGGCTTTATCGTGCAGGGCGTCGCTGGCGGGCGCGGGGTCCTGCTCTATTGTGCCCGCCTCCAGTGCCGGGGCCGACTGCGGGCAGGCCGGCAATGCCAGGGAATGCGCGTCAGGCTTGGGCAGGGCAGCCCCCCACACATGGTGGGCCAAAAAGTCGGCGTCGCCTTTCAAAAAGTAGCGGTACTCAATCAGCCCGCCCCGGATGACATTATCCTCCAGCTGTGGGTCGATGTGATACCACACGTCGTCCAGGCACACCATCACCCAGGCGTGGTCCACCAGGCGCCCGTCGTAAGACCAGGTGCGCCCCGCCACATACAGCGTCTCATAGCCCATGCGCTCCAGCAGCACCATCAGCGCGGCCGAAAAGTTTTCGCAGGTGCCAATGCCATAATACAGCGGCCCCAGCGCGGCGGCCTGATAGGCGCTGGGCGCCTGGCCGCAGCGGTCGGCGTAGCGCCAGCTCTCCGTCAGCAGCGGGTCGTCAAACTCCACATACACCGTGCGGGCTATCACCGCGCGGTAGGCCGCCAGCACCCTGGCGGTGTCGTCGGCGTCGGCCGGCAAGGCCATAGCGGTAATCACCGCGTCGGCAACCTGGTCAAAAAAGCAAACCGGCCGCACGGCCACCGGGGTGCTGTTGTCAGGCAGCGCAGAACGGCTCTCCTCAGAAGCAGAATCCGCCGCGGCCGAAGCATCTGATGCGTCCACCACCGGTACGCTGCCTACCCCGCTCGATTCTGGACCATCGCCGCCCGAAGCCGCCTGCCCGCCGCCCGTGCAAGCCGCCAGTCCCACCAGAATCAGGCCCGCCAGCAGCAGGGCCAGATGGCTTTTTATCCATTTAAGCATCGCCATATTTTTGCTTCCATCACCCAGTTTTGCCGCCACAGGCCTTCATACCCAATCTGTCTGGCGTAATATAGCCACACCACTTGAAAACCGAAACGGTTTTCAAGACGGCAGGCGAAGCCTGCCAGCACACCCTGCGGGCGGTTCCACGCGATTCTCTCGCGCGGCTTCAAAACCGTCTCGTTTTTGAAGTGGTTTTAGTATAAACACCCGCCGGCAAAACTGCCCCGGTGGCCCGCCAGAAGCCCGGCAGCTGTCTGCCATCCTACCTGTGCGGTGTATCCGGAATGCATCCGGAGTGTGGCAGCGGCCTTTCACACGCGGCAGGCCCCGTCCGCCGGCCTACAGCCCCCAGGCCCGGAAAGCCGCCTCATAAGGGGCTTTCGCTATGCCGTGCTGAGTGATGATGCCGGTAATCAGGCCATGGCCCGTCACGTCAAAGGCCGGGTTGTACACCCGCACGCCCTCGGGTGCCATGCGCTTTTGGTACCACATCTCGGTCACTTCAGCAGGCGCGCGCTGTTCTATCTCAATGCCGCCGCCGTCGGCCATGGCCATGTCTATGGTGGAGGTGGGCGCGCACACGTAAAACGGGATGCCATAGTGCGCCGCCAGTATGGCCACGCCCAACGTGCCAATCTTGTTGGCGGCATCGCCATTGCGGGCAATGCGGTCAGCCCCCACCAGCACCAGCTGCACCCTGCCCTGCTGCATCAGGCTGGCGGCCATGTTGTCGCACAGCAGGCAGGTGTCCACCCCGTTTTGCATCAGCTCAAAGGCGGTAAGGCGGGCGCCCTGCAAAAGCGGGCGGGTCTCGTCGCAGTATACGGTGAAGTTCTGCACGCCCAGCTCTTTGGCGCGGTAGATGGGCGCGGTGGCGGTGCCGTAGGCCACGGTGGCCAGCGCGCCGGCATTGCAGTGGGTCAGCACGCCCATGCCGGGCTGTATCAGCGGCGCGCCATGCCGGCCAATGGCCTTGCACATGGCAATGTCTTCCTCGCGCAGGCACATGGCCTCGGCCCGCAGGGCGGCCACCACGGCGGGCAGGGCCTCACCCCGGTGGGAAAGCGCGCAGGCCTCCATTTGGTCCAGCGCCCAAAACAGGTTCACCGCCGTGGGCCGCGCGCTGGCAAGGTAGGCTTTCTTCTCGGCAAACTGCGCCATAAAACCATCAAAATCATCGGCCACAATCTCTTTCGCCGCCAGGTACATGCCAATGGCCGCCGCTATGCCAATGGCCGGCGCGCCCCGCACCTGCAGGGTGTAAATGGCCTGCCAGATGTCCTTTTGCGCAGTCAGCCGCAGCATCTTCACAGTGCCGGGCAGCAGGGTTTGGTCCACTATGCACAGCGCGTCGCCCTCGGGGCTCAAATCCACGGTGTTGATGGCAAAATCGCTCATAGTTCCTCCCAGAGCACAGTCGCTTCTATTTTGGCCGCGTGCAAAATGCGCAGGTAGTCGGCCCCCGTGCGTACCTCGGCGCGGTTCATGATGCACTGCTTGGCCGCCAGAATGCAGGTGGCTTCGGCAATGGCGCGGGCCTTTTGGTCGGCAATTTGGGTCAGGTCAATCACGTTGGCCATGCCCACGGTGCGGCGGTTCAGCTCCAGCCCCACCGTGCCGGCGGTGTCGGCCATCACATCGGCTATGTACCACTCGGAAAAGCCGGGGGCTTTGGCCATCTCTTCGGTTACCCACTGGCCAAAGCGGGCGGTCATTTTATCGCGTGTCAGGTCGGCCACGTCGGTTATCACACTTTCCGTCCATTGGCGGTAAGCAGCCCGCTCTTTGGCGTCGGCTATGGTGGCCTCGCCGTTGCACCAGGCAAACATCATGTTGGCAATCACATTGCCAATGTCGTAGCCCATCGGCCCGTAAAAGGCAAACTCGGGGTCGAACACCTTCAGGCTGCCCTGCTTGATGAAGATAGAACCGGTGTGCAAATCGCCGTGCAAAAGCGCCTGGGCGTTGTTCATGAAACCAAACTTCAGCTTTGCCACCTCGGCGTGCAGCGCGCCGTCGCCATACAGCTCCCGCCGCACAAAACCGGCCAGCGGGGGGAACACATTGTTCCGCCCCGCCCGGTCGTTATAGGGCTCGGTGAATACCAGATCCTCGGTCAGCCCGCACAGCTCGGGGTTCACATACTGCCGCTGCAACAGCTTTTTGGCCTTGTGCTCCATCACCACGTCGGTGGTGGGCAGCAGGCTGTCCACCATAAAGGTGGTAATCCAGCCGGCAAACTGGGGAAAAATCTCATGCCTCATCAGCGCGGTGCGCATCAGGTCGTACCCGTCCAGGTACTCCATGATGCTGGCGCACATGGTGGTGTCGTAGCTGTAAATTTTGGGCACAAAGCCGGGGGCCAGCTTGTCCTGCAGCAGCAGAATTTCGGCTTCTATGCGGTTGCGGTCGGGCGAGAGGGTGATGTCCTCCGAGATACGCAGCTGGTGCCCTGCCTGCTTCACGATGACCGCCCGGCCGTCCGGCGCCGTCACCTTGAACACATAGTTCAGGTTCCCGTCGCCAATCTCGGCGCAGGCCAGGTTTTCCATGTCCCGGTACTCCGGCAGCTTCTGGCGCACATAGGCGCACACATCGGCTTCCTGCATCAAAAAATATTGCTCAAACATGGGCATATCCCCCTCTGTCTCTCACGCGTTCTTTTTGCGCATGCGGCGCAGCCGCTCCTGCTCTTCGTCCGGTATGGGCACCCCGCCGCCCAAAAGGCCGCTGTACAGGCTGATGCGGGCATAATGCTCCATGGACTCCAGCCGGCTCCACGCCTCGAACAGGTCGCGCCCCCAGCTAAGCGCGCCGTGGTTGGCCAGCAGCGCGCCGTTGTGGCCCTGCACAAAGGGCGCAAGGGCCTCGGGCAGGTCGTCACTGCCGGGCGCCGCGTAGGGCACCAGCGGGATGGGCCCCAGCAGCATCAGAACCTCGGTCAAAATCGGCTTGTCCAGCGCCAGCCCGCAGGCGGCATGCGCCGTGCTGATGGGTGGGTGGGCATGCACCACCGCCCGCAGCCGGGGGTTTTCCTGGTAGACCCGCAGGTGCATTTTCACCTCCGACGTAGCCACCCCACCCGAAGCCGGGGTGCCGTCGGCGTTCAGCAGCACCAGCATCTCCGGCCGCATAAAACCCTTGGACACCCCGGTGGGCGTTATCAGTATCTGCCCGCCTCTCAGCCGGCAGCTTATGTTGCCGTCGTTGGCGGCCACAAAGCCGCGGCTATACATGCGCCGGCCTATTTCCACAATGGCCCGGGCGGCTGCAGCCTGCCCGGAATAGTTTTTGCTTGCCATGGTACATCCCCCTTTCGTACGTTGTTTTGAGGCGTACCGGCACAAAAGCCAACCGCCCACTGTGCCTATACCATGTGGCGGCCGCCGTCTACGGGAATTACCACGCCTGTTACCACCCTGGCAGCGTCCGACGCCAGATACAGCACGGTATCGGCAATGTCCTCGGGCGTGGCAAAAACCTCCATGGGCACAGACTTGCGGATGCGCTCGGCGGTGGCGGGGTCTGCCAGCATGGCGCGGGTCATCTCGGTGGGCACCGTGCCGGGCGACACCGCGTTTACCCGGATGCCCTGCTTGCCCAGCCCGGCGGCCAGGCAGCGGGTAAGGTGCGCCACATACGCCTTGGACGCCGCGTACCCGGCCAGAGGCCACACGGCAAAATTGTCGGAGTTGGAGGCTATGTTCACTATGCAGCCCTTTTCCGGCTGGGTCAGCATCTGGTTGGCCGCGTACTGGCACATAAAATAGGTGCCCTTCATATTGATATCGCCCATCATGTTCCACTCGTCCTCGGTCATCTGCAGCGGGGGCGTTTGCACACCGTAGCCGGCGTTGTTCACCACAATATCCAGCTTGCCAAAGGTCTCCACCGTGGTGCGTATCAGGCGCTCAATATCACTGTTTTTGCTGATATCCGCGGGGCAGGCCAGCGCCCGGCGCCCCAGCGCCTCAACCTGCTTTGCCGCCTGTGCACAGTCGGCCTCCGTCCGGGCCGATACCACCACGTCGGCCCCGTGCTCGGCCAGCTTCAGCGCAATACCCAAACCAATGCCCTTGCTGCCGCCGGTAACGATGGCCACCTTGCCACCCAGGTCTGTTGCCATTTTTCCCATGTCACATTCTCCTCTTTAAATCATATTGTATACCCGTAAAGCCCGCTTCTTCGGCGTTTTGGCCCTATGCCGATATTTTAACGCCATATTGACATTATACGGCAGGACGGTGCCCGGAACAAGAGCGGCGTAAAAAACCTTTCGACAATTTACGCACAAGGCATTGGCGCCGCGTGCTATAATAGCATTATGGTATGTTGCTCTCCAAAAAAACCCAGCCGTTTCAAGGCTGCAAGGCACCGGCATATTGTCATTCAACCAAACCAAGGAGGCCCCTTTTGAAATTTGATTTTGTTACCCTGTATGTAAAAGACATGGCCGCGTCGCTGGAATTTTACCACCAGCTGCTGGGCCTCACCATCCTGCGCCGCTTTTCCATCGAAAATGGCGAAATTGTCTTTGTAGGCGCCAATGGCCAGCCCGCTATCGAGTTGATTGCCGGCCCCGATAACGCCCAAAACACCTACAGCGGCTTTTCCATCGGCATCGAGGTGGCGTCGCTGGACGAAGCCACCGCCCGGCTGGGCCAGGCCGGCTTCCCGGTCATCCGCGGGCCCGTCTCGCCCGACGGCGCCACCCGCTTTTCCTTTATTCAAGACCCCAACGGCATCGAGGTGGAGCTCATCGAATACCGGTAGCCCCCACCGCTGTGTATGCCCCAGCCCTCGACAGGAATCTCCCGCCTGCCATGCTATACTGAATCCGGATTAAAACAGGCCCCACGTACTGCTTTTAAGCGGGCGGCGGGCGCCAAAACGCGCCCGGTGTGAAGTGAGCGCCGTTTGATCCCGGTTCCGTTTATTGCGGCATAAAGGAGGGCTTTTCCATGAAAATCATCACCGGTATCCTCAGTGCCATCCTCGTCATCGCGGTCATCTATCTGGTGCTGAACTTTGCGGTATTTTTGCTGCCCTGGCGCATCGTTTACATCATTGCATTGCTTCTGCTGGTGGCGGCCATCATTGGCCTGATACGCCGGCTTTCCCGGGGCTAGGCGCACTGCACGCTTGCCCCGCAACCCCACCGCAACCTACCGGCTGCCCGTGTATTTTTACACCGGCGGCCGGTACTTCTTTGTTTTTACGCTCCAAGTTCCTCGCTTTTTATGAAGTTTTGGTCAAGATACTGTGAACCCGCACCCAAGCGCCAACGTCTGTGGTATACTGAACGCAGGCTTACAAAGCAAATAAACCAACGTCGGTGTGCCCCGCTTTGGGCACGCCGGGAGGCCCCCATGGACAGAAAACAAATCTACGCCGTCATCCGCAAAGTCATCTTCACCGCCATCATCGTGCTGGTGGTGGTGTTTATATTCTACAACTCCAGCCGCATCGGCACCGTATCGGGCGCGTTCAGCCAGCAGGTTACCAACCTCTTCAACGGGGTGCTCTCCCGCCTGGGCATTGGCTTCACGTTCACCAACCTCATTGTGCGCAAGCTGGGGCACCTGGCCGAGTTCTGCCTGCTGGGCTTCTGGCTGATGCTGGGCCTGCGGGTGTACACCCGCCGCACAGTGGCCTTTATGGCCTGGCCGCTGCTGGCCGGGCTGGCCATTGCTGTGGGCGATGAATTCCTGCAGGCCTTCATCCCCGGGCGCACCAGCAGCGTGGTAGACGTAGCCATCGACTTTGCCGGCGTGCTGCTGGGCCTGGCCGCGGCGGCGGTCTGCATCGCCATTGCCGGGGCCATCTGGCGGCACCTGCACCGGCCAAAGCCCCAGCCCGACGCCCCTGATACCCCTGTTGCCCCACCCACAACACCCAAAGCCCCCAAGAAACCCGCCCGCCAAACAAGGCAGGCCCACCACTACACCGGCAAGCCCACCCCCTCCACGGCGGAGGGCAGCTCCGGCGGCCCGCTTTGGTAATATCCTGTAGACGCACAAACAACCCCGGAAATGAACTGACCCCAAAAAGTTAGACAAAGAATGAATTAAGCAGCCATAAGGGCTTGTTGTCTGTGAAGAGCAGGCGGCAAGCCCTTAAGCTTTGCCTTGATACGACGGTTGTTGTAGTAAGAGAGAT
>JAAYCI010000014.1 GCA_012729855.1 Oscillospiraceae bacterium | reverse complement strand
TGCCGGGGGCGGGGGCGGGGCGGCGGCAGGCGCCGCTGCCGGGGCTGCTGCCGCAGGCGCCGGGGCCGGGGCCGGGGCGGCGGGGGCCGGGGCAGGCTCCGGTTCCGGCTGCAGCACTTCGCCGTCATTGATAAACCGCGAGAGGATCTCCCGCACCAGGTCGGTGGTCAGCACGCTGATGAACTCACTGTCCAGCATGTCCTTGATAGACAGGCGGAAGGTGATGGTCACCACCTCGGTGCCGTCGGGCAGGTCCACGGCGTTTTTGAAGGTATTTTCGTCCTCCATCACGGTGGCCGTGGGGGTGGAGATATCGATGGTCTTGCCCAAAAACTCGGCCAGTGCCGTGGCCGACGAGCCCATCATCTGGTTCATCACTTCGCAGGCCGCCGAAATGGACAAATCATCAAATACAAAATCGTCGCTGGGCGGGTCGGGAATGCCCATCAACGTGTTCAAAATCATCTGCATATCGTGCTGGCGAAACACCATCACATTAGAGCCGGTAAGCCCCGTGGTGTATATGATCTTCACCAGCAGGGCCGGCTCATAGTTGTCGTAGCGAATATCCTGCAAGCTCTGGATATCCACCACCGGCGTGGTGATCTCCACCTGTTTGTCCAGCATTTGAGACACCGCCGTAGCGGCGCTGCCCATGCTGATATTCATCACTTCGCCTATGGCGTCCCTTTCAAAATCGGAGAGGACCAATTTCGCGCCCTCGGTCTGGTCAGTGCCCATAGAAGCGTCTCCTCTTCATTACCAATTTAGTAACCGCTGATTAAAGCGCGTTTTGGTTCATCGGGTATTCATGTACCGGTTACTTTACGGTGCCGCCCTTTTATCTTCTTCAATCACGTCGATGATTTTAACCGCTTTTTTGTTCCGGCTGCTGCCCAGCTGCGCGGTGAACCAGGTCTCATTGTCCACCTCCACCCGCACAATGCCGTCCAGCGCTTTGCTTAGGGGAATGATGTCGTTGGGCCGCAGCCGCAACGCGTCCGATACATCCATCGTCGCCTCATCAAACACGGCTTTCACCACCAGGTCCGAGTCGTAGATGGACTCCTGTATCAAATCGCGGCGCAGGGTTTCCAGCCGCTCGTTAGACATTTTGTGGGTGATGCGGGCGTATTTGGAGGTAAACTCGCCCAGGTAGCTCTCCAGGCTCATGGCGGGAATGCACACCGACAACGTGCCCTCCATGTCCCGCATCTTCACGTTCAGCACCGCGATGACCACAATGTCCTCCGGGGCGTACACCTGAATGAGCCGTGGGTTGGTCTCCAGGCTGGAAAGCTCGCCCGATATCTCCAAATGGTCGTGCCAGCTCTCCACCATGAACTCGGTAATTTTGAGGTAGATGTTCCGCATGATGGCCAGCTCAATGTCGGTAAAATCGCGGGTGATGACGGCATTGCCGCCCGGCCCGCCCAGCAGGCGGTCTATCAGGAAGAAGGACAGATTGTTGGACATATCTATCATCAGCGTGGCGTCCGGCAGGTTGATGTTCTCCGGCTTCATGTCCACCAGGCCAATCAGCGCGGTGTCGGGCAGGGCGTTGTTGTATTCGTAATAGCGCTGCTCTTCCACCTGCATCACACTGATATCGCAGAACACCCGCAAAATGCCCGAAAAATAGGAAGAAAGCAGCCGCCCTATGTTCTCGTGCAGAGAATCCACAGTGCGCAGCTGTTCCTTCGTAAACTTTTTGGGGGAGTAAAAATCGTAAACCTTGACATTCCCGCCGTCCGCATCACTGCTGGCTTCCACTGTCTCGCCCGAGCTGATGCTGTTAAGCAGCGCGTCTATCTGGCTTTGGCTCAGTACTTCGGCCATAGGCGTTCACTCCCTTCCCATTGTACCATATTCATCGGGCCTTTAGCCAGCGGGTGCGCTGGTGCTCAGCACGCCCATGTCGTTCAGCGCTTCCACAAAGTCGGCGCGGTCCTCCTCCGACAGCCCCGTAAGGTCCAGCGTGGGGGTGGCGTTGGGGTCCTGTTTGTCCAGCGCGTTGGCGGGCAGCTCTTCGGGTGTGCCTTGGAAGTATTCCGTATCATCGTCGGGGAAGTACACCTTGGCCGCTTCCGTCAGCGCATCGGAAATCTTGTCGTCGTTGGCAATGATCACCAGGTCTACCCGGCGGTTGGCCGCCCGGCCTTCGGCCGTCTCGTTGTCCCCTATGGGGTACAGGCGGCCAAACCCGTTGGTCCGCTGTTTATACTCCGAAAAACCCACCTGCTTGCCAAAATAGCTGGCCACCTGGCCGGCGCGCTCGGCGCTCAACAGCCAGTCGTCGGTGCCGCTGCCTGGAATGTCGGCGGTGTGGCCCAGATACTGTATCTGGAAGATGTCGTTTTCCAGCGGCAGGAAGCACTCGCCCAAAAAGTTCAGAAATACGTACGATTGCTCCTGCAATACGGCGGAGTCGCCGGCAAACAGCAGGTTGTTGGACAGGCGCAGGAAGATGGCGCCGCTCTCGCCCACCTCTATGGTCACTTCGCCTTCCAGGTTGTTCTCCTCCACAAACTCGGTAATGGCGGCCTGCAGCTCGGTAAAGTCGGCCGGCTGCGAGGGCTCGGGGTCTATCACCTCGCCGGTGGGCGGGTCTTCGCCCTGGTCGGAGCCCACCGGGTTGCTGGTATCCACCGCCTGCCGGTTGGTTTCAAAGGTACCGTAACGGTCGGACAGCGCCTCCACAAACGCGTTGTACTTGGTTTCTTCTATGGTGCTCATGGCGAACAGCAGTACAAAAAAGCACATCAGCAGGGTTACCAGGTCGCCGTAGGTATCCATGTAACTGTATTTTTTGCCTTCCGGCTTGCTCTTTTTGGCCACTGCTGGTCACCCCCTTGCGCGTGCTGCGCCTGTGCCGGCGCCTATTCTTCTTCGTCTCCGCCTTTGCCCTTCTTGCCTTTTTTCTTCTTCTGGGCTACCAGCAGGTTCAGTTTTTCCTCAATGAATTTCGGGTTTTCGCCCGCCTGAATGGCCTCCACGCCCTCACAGATCAGCTCGCGGCACAGGTATTCCTCGTTGTGGCGCACGCTCAGCTTGGCCGCCATGGGCGAGAAGATCAGGTTGGCCAGGAAGGAGCCGTACAGCGTGGTGAGCAATGCCGTGGCCATGGCCGGGCCGATGGAGGACGGGTCGCTCATCTGTTTCAGCATGTTGATCAGGCCGATCAGCGTACCAATCATACCGAAACCGGGCGCAAACGCGCCGCCCGATTCCATGAACGTGCGGCCTATGCCGTGGCGCTCGTCCAGCTTGTCCAGCTCGGCCTGCAAAAGGTTGTGCACCTTTTCGGGCTCCACACTGTCCACCACCAGCATCAGGCTGGATTTTAAGAAAGCGTCCTTGGTGCTGGCCAGCTTGTCTTCCAGAGACAGCAGGCCCTTCACGCGGGCTTCCTTGGCAAAGTCGACAATCTGGTCGATATAATCCTGTGGGTCGTATTTGTTGGGCATGATGCAGATCATGATATAGGTGGGGAACTTGGCGAATATCGACATCGGGTAGGCCACCATCAGCGCGGCAAAGGTGCCACCCACCGTAATAGCCAGCGACGGGATGTCTATAAAGTTGGGCAGGTTGCCCATTTGGATGAGGCCGCCGGCCTCTTCCCACTTGGGATACTTCGTGTTTTCCCACTCATCGTGGGCTTCTTGCCACTCTTCGGTGGTATTGTAGCTGCCTTCCACCGGCTCGGCCGGGGCCTGGGTAAAGATAATGCCAAACACCATCAGGCCTATGCCCAGCACCAGGCCCAGTACGGTCAGGATATCAAACCCCTTGCCGCCACCGCCGCCTTTCTTCTTCTTGCCGCCGTCTTCGTTCAAGCCTTATTCCCCTCCTGCCATCTCAGCCCTGTAAACCAGCTGCGTTTGTAGCGCACGGTCAAATCCACCACGTCCTGCATTGTTTCCCGCACAATGTAAATGTTGCCGTTGGTCAGGCGTATGGTGGTATCGGGGTTTTCCTGGATGGTCTCGATCAGGTCGCAATTGAGCACAAACTCTTCTTTGTTCAGCTTGGTCAGTGTGATCATATGCTTTTCCTCCCGACTGATGGTAATGCCCCAAAGTCTGCTTTTATATCGAAAAAACGGCTGAAGCCGAGCAGCTTTGCCGGCAGTCCAAGGCGCTTTTCCGCAGCAAACCTTGATGGTTTGCAAGGAGAAGCAGCGCAGGAATGGCGGTGAAGCTGCCGGATTTGGGCTTTTTGGAGATATAAAAACAGGCTCCAACGGCAATTGTGCCACTGCCGTGGGAACAGCAGGCCGGGCAGGCCGGCCTGCTGTTCCCACGGCAGCAGGCGGTGTGCCTGCTGCCGTGAAAAATACGTGCTATGCCGTTTGGTTAACGTTTCAGGTTGATGAGTTCTTCCAGCATGGTGTCGCTCACGGTGATGATGCGGCTGTTGGCCTGGTAGCCGCGCTGGGTGGTAATCATGTCGGAAAACTCGCGTGAGAGGTCCACGTTGGAGAGCTCCAGCGTGCCGCCCACCAGCTTGCCGGCGCCGTTGCTGCCCGGCTGGGTTATTTTGGGAATACCGCTGTTGGAGGTCTCCACGTAGTTGGAGGAGCCCGCCTGATCCAGGCCGGAGGCGTTGGCGAAGGTGGCAATGTCGATGCGGCCGATGATGATCTCCTCGCCCTGGCTGTCCCAGCCGGTGATGATGCCGTTGGGGGCAATGGAGATGCCGGTCATGTCGGCAATGGTCTGCGGGCCGCCCTCGGTGCCGCCGGCCAGCACAAACGCGTTGCTGGACAGGCCCAGCGCGCGGGAAGGCGCGGAGGCTTTGGCGGTGAGGCCTCCAAAAGAAACCTGCTCCATCTGCCCGTTGGTCGGGTACTGGGTGTACATATAGGTACGGAACGCGGTTCTGATAGCGGCATCAGACATGGCTGCCACTGACAGGCCGTTGCTAAACGTGAGGGCGGTGTTACCGTCATATCCGTCTGGCGCAAAAGCCGTATGCGTGCCAACGTTGTCTGTAACGCTGAGCGTCCACCCATTCAAAGTGTCGCTATACGTTGCGGAGTAGGCCGTTACCGGAGCCGTAAACCCGGCGGGCACCTTCGCAACATCCAGGGCAACCGTGCTGCCATTCACCGGCGTGGAGTTGGCGTTGCGCCAGGTGTCTATCAGGTTGGCGTAGCTGGGGCGGCTGATTTCGATGTAATCGTTCTCGTCGCCATTGGCGTTGTACAGGTTGAACTTGCCGGAGGTGGTGCGGCTCTCGTCGATCTTGCCGGTGTACGTCTGGCTGCCAACCACCATGGAAACGGTGAAGCTGGCCGGGCTGGCGGTGTCGTAGGTGGTGGTGATGTTGCCAATAGCGCCGGTGCCCGAGAAGGTGTTGCCCACCTTGCCGGTGGTGGTCATGCCGCCAAAGAAGGTGTTGCCGCTCAGGCTGGCGCTGCCGGAAACCACGCCGTAGTTGGTGGACACCATCTCGGCGGCGGTCAGCGCGCCCTCGGCGAACGGGTCGGTGCCGCTTACGGTAATGCTGAACCGGCCGGCCACGTGCTCCTGGTTGTCGTTGGCGCGGATGATGGCGTCGTTCACGGCGTTCTGGAACTCGTTCACGCTGGTGTAGCTGTTGGTGGGGTTCATCTTGATGATGATGCCGCTGGTAGAGATGGCAGCTTCCATCACGCCGTCGGCCAGGGAGCTATCGGTGGTGAAGTTGAAGCTCAGGTTGCCGTCGGTGGTGGGGTTGCTGGCCGTAATGGTAATGTCGCGGCCGTTCACGGTCATGGTGGTGTGGGCGGCGGTGGGCTGCACGTCGGAAAGGGAGACGCGGATGCGCTCGCTGCCGGCGCCGCGGCCCGTGGGGTCGCCGTTGATGCCCAGCACGTAGTTGCCCTGCATGTCCACCAGGTTGCCCAGGCTGTCAAAGTTCAGCATGCCGGCACGGGTGTAGTAAATGTTGCCGGCGCCGTCCTGCACCTGGAAGAAGCCGTCGCCGTCCACCGCCAGGTCCATGGTCTGGTCGGTCATGGTAAAGGTAGAGCGGCCCATCATCAGGTCCACGTTGCCCACCTTGGTGCCGTAGCCTACGGCGCTGGGGTTCTGGCCGCCCGATGCCGCGGTGGGCTCACTGGCGCTGGACATCTTTTGGTAGTAGATATCGCGGAAGGTGGTGCGGCCACTTTTGAAGCCGTAGGTGTTCACGTTGGCAATGTTGTTGCCGATGGTGTCCATACGCGTCTGGTGGGCCCGCAGGCCGGAGACGCCGGAAAGCATAGAACGAACCATAAATCAATTCTCCTCTGTTATAAATAAGTGTGTTAAGGTGAATTGATACCGTCAAGGGGCCTTGCCGGGCGCAGTCGGCGCCGGCTGGGCATGTTCGTGTGGGGTGGAACCCGTCAGTCAGTCGGGGTTCCAAAAGCTTCCTGCAATAGGACCAGCTTTTATACGATGACGGTACCATCAATGTTGGTGAATACGCTTCCAGATGCGGCCTCGCCCGATACGGTGATTACCTTGCCGGCCGAAGCGTTTACGATGTACGCGTTCTGGTCAATCAGAATCAGTGCGTCGCGCAGGCCTTTTTCTTGTGCCAGCTGCATGCCCTGGTTCAGGCGTTCAAGGTTTTCGGCCGAAACATCTATTTGACGTTCGTGTACTCTGGAAACGGCGTGCTTGGAAAATGCTGCGTTGCTGCCCTGCTCCAGCTGCTGCTGCAGTACCGATAAAAAGGACGGGGCGCCGGGGGCGCTGCCGGTTTGTACCGCGGGGCTTTGCTGTGGGGCTACCGCTCCTGTTCCTGTCACAACCGGACGGGTCAGGCGGTTCAGGTCCAATGGGGCCATATGCCAAACCTCCTTGTCGGGCACGGGCCGCTGTGCCATCCCATTTCCGTGGCACGCGGCACACTCAGGCTACGATTTCGTGATTTGCGTGGTGCTCTTGTAGATGGCTTGCTCGCCAGCTTTGTTGGTTACCACAATGTTGATGAAATAGGTCTTGCCGGCTTCCAGCCCGGTAATGGTGTAGTTGGGGTCTAAAAGGCCGGTGGCCGCTTTTTCGCCGCGCTTCACGCCGTTTATCTCGTTGAAGTCCAGCGCATCGTTGGTGGTGTAGTACACATCGTAGGTCAGGTCTTTTGCCTGGGCCGCGTCGCTTACGGGGGCGTCCCACCGCAGGGCAATGCTGCTCTCGGTCACGTTATTCACATAGGGGGTCAGCTTTTCGGCGCCGTCCAGGTCGCTTTGGGGCACGGTGGTGTTGGGGTCGGCAATGTTCATAATCTGGCTCAGCGTAAAGGTTTTGCCGTTCACCGTCACGGTGTACTCATCGCCGGAAAGGTCTACCTTGGTCACCAGGCCCGTCTCTTTGTTCACCGCGCCGCCCAGGCCGTACGAGGCCACGGTAACGCTTTTGCCCACCAGGCTGGTAACGTAGTTGGTTTGCGAATAGTGGCTCAGCTCCTGCATCGACTGCATGGTGGCAAATTGGGCCAGTTGCGTAACGTATTGGGTATCGTCTACCGGGTCCATAAAATCCTGGTTGGTCAGCTGTGCAATCATCAGTTGCAGAAAGTCTTCTACCTTAACACCGGCAGTGTTGCTGTCTTCATAGGGGGTGTTCACCGTAATGCCGTTGTAAACGCCGGAGTTGCTGCCTGTTAAACGTACACTGTCGCTCATGGGTTGGTCCTCCCTTCTTCAGTATTTTTGCCATTGGGGCCCGTTTAGATGTAGGTGTCCAGCATGCTGCTGGGTGCCGCGGCGGCCATCATGGCGGGGTCTGCGCCCACAGCGGCCGTGCCGCCCAGGGGTTCATCGCCGTAGTAGGCGGCGCCGTGCATGTCGTCCCAGTTGCGCTGGCGGCCCGCAAAGCCTTGCTGCTGCCACGAAAGCGATGTGAACTGGTCTTCATGCATCACGCCCTGCACGTCTACCTTCATCGGGCGCAGGTTGTCTCGCAGCAGGTCGATCTGGCTTTCCAGCAGGCGCTGGGTGTCGGGGTTTTTGGCAAACAGCTCCAGGTTCATGCCGCTGGCCGTCTTGGTCAGGCGCAGGGTCACTTCGCCCAGCTCTTCCGGCTTCAGCCTGATGGTCAGTTCCTCGTTCCCGGTTTCCAGGGCAGTTCGCAGGCTGTCGGCCAGCTGGGTGGTCACCGGTACCGGCTGTTCCTCGGCCACGGCTTCAAGGCTGGTGGTCTGGGGGGCCGCCAAAGCGGTGTTGCGCATGTACAGGCCGCTGTCCACCTGCTTTTGCAGCGTGTCGATGTCGGTCTCCTGCGCATCGCCCTCCGCCGCCGTGGGGGTCGGGGTCTGCATCAGCTGCTCGCGCACCGAGCGGATCATCCCGGCAAACCGGGCGTCGCCTTCGGCCACGGTGGTTGTTTGGGCCTGTTGCGGGCTTTGCAGCACCTCGGCTTCAAGGGCTGTTGCCGCTGTGTTGGCCTGGCTCTGTGCGGCACCGGCTGTTGCAGCTGTGGTGGCCGCTGGCGTTTCAACCGGCTGCAGGGCCTGCTCGAAGGCCTGCGTGGTCTGCTGCCGGGGCTCGCCGCCGGTCAGCAGCTGCACCAGGTCGTTCGGCTGGCTGGTCAGCACCATGTTCAGCAGGGTGGCGGTTGCCTCGGCCGGCATGTTCCGGGTGGCGCTGGCGGTGGGGTCGTTGCCCAGGATGCTCATCATGGCCAGCAGCTGTTGGCCCGCCATCTCGGCGCCGTTTTCCTCCGCCATCTGCTGCAAGCGCTTCTGCAGCTGGGCAATCACGTCCAGAATGTCGGTGTCGTTATTCTCGTCGCTGTTCGTCAGGCCCTTCAGCAGGTTCATCAACTGGGCCAGCACCGGGTCGGTCACCACCGGCTGTTCGCTGTCCAGCAGGCTTCCCATGGCCTCCAGCAGCATTTGGCTCTGGATGCTCTGCCAGCTGCTGCCGGTGTCGATGCCCAGCAGTGCGGCGTACATCATGCCCTGCGCGTCCATCGAGCCCAGCGCCGAAGTACCGCTGCCTTGCGCGTCCGTGCCCATCAGCGTGGTCAAAACATCGGTAAAGCTGATGCCCGAAATGTCGGTGCTGCCGGATTGGCCGCTGCCGGTCTGCGCAGAAGTTCCCGTCAGGCCCGCTATGGCCGCGCCTATGTTGCTCATGTCCATTGGTCTCTCACCTCCTTTCAAAGTGTTCTGTCAGTCTTTAGGGGCTCTATACAAATCCCAAACTTCCGGGAGTTTGTAGCACAATCAGTCATCCTGCCGGCTCTCCGCGTTTTCCTTCTGCTCAGCGGCAAAGCGGCTGCTCACCATTTCCAGAATGCGCTCGTTCTCTTCGCGGATGGTCTCGGCCTGGTACTCCTCCCACTGCTTCTCCCGCAGCTTTTCCAGGCTTTTCACTTCCTTGTCCAGCGCCACCACAATCACCAGCTGCTTTTCAATCTCCACCTCCAGGCGGTCCATCTCCTCCTGCAGGGCGGCTATCAGGCCGTCGGCGCTCTCGCGCTGGTAGCTCAGGGCCGTCACCTCGGTAATGCCCACGCCCCCTTCGGCGGCTTTCTGGCGGAAGGCGGCGTCCCTTTCAAGGAACTGGCGCTCGGTGCTGTCCCGCCGCAGCTCCACGCTCAGGCGCTCGGCCCGCAGCTGGGCCAGGGTGTTGCGCTCTTTTTCGTACATCGTGCGCTTAAAGGCCAGCATGCGCTCCAGCGAAAAGGCAAATCGTTTCATCGCTGGCCTACTTTGCCGTCTCGATCATCAGCTGCTCGGTCTGCTCGTAGGTGTACTTTTCGTCCACCCGCTGCTGCAGCAGCTCGTTGATCTTGTCTATGTGGGCTATGGCGTCGTCCAGCACCGGGTTGGTGCCGCTTTTGTAGGCGCCTATGGAAATCAAGTCAGCGTTGGCGTCGTGCACGGCCATCAGGTTGCGCATGCGGCCGGCCGCGGCTTTCAGCTCGGGCGAGGCGATGTCGCTCATCAGGCGGCTGATGCTGGCCAGCACGTCGATGGCCGGGAAGTGGTTCTTCTGGGCAATCTTGCGGTTCAGCATCACGTGCCCGTCAATGATGCTGCGCACGGTGTCGGCAATCGGTTCGTTCATGTCGTCGCCCTCCACCAGCACGGTGTAAATGCCGGTGATGGAGCCTTTGTTAAAGTTGCCGCTGCGCTCCAGCAGCTTTGGCAGCGCCGAGTAGATGGACGGCGTGTAGCCGCGGGCCACCGGCGGTTCGCCTATGGCCAGCCCGATGTCGCGCTGGGCCATGCAGAAACGGGTGACAGAGTCCATCATCAGCAGAACGTCCTTGCCCTGGTCGCGGAAATACTCGGCCACCGCGGTGGCGCTCATGGCGCATTTGTTGCGCAGCATGGCGGGCTGGTCACTGGTGGCGCACACCACCACGCTGCGGGCCTTGCCCTCCTCGCCCAGGTCGCGCTCCAGAAACTCCACCACCTCGCGGCCACGTTCGCCCACCAGGGCAATCACGTTCACGTCAGCCTTCACATTGCGGGCCAGCATGCCCATCAGGGTGCTTTTGCCCACGCCGCTGCCGGCGAAGATGCCCATGCGCTGGCCCTTGCCAATGGTGAGGAAGCCGTCAATGGCTTTCACGCCCATCTGGATGGGGGTGTCGATGCGGGGGCGCTCCATCGGGTTGGAGGGCTCGCCCACCACGCTGTAGCGGATGCCATGGTCGGGGATGGGCCCGCCGCCGTCTATGGGGCGGCCCAGCGCGTCTATTGTGCGGCCTATCATCTCGTCGCACACGTTGATGGAAAGCTTCTGGCCGGTGTTCACCACCGTACTGCCAAACCCGATGCCCTCGGTGTCCTCGTAGGGCATCAGCAGCACCTTGTTCTCCTTGAAGCCCACCACCTCGGCGGTCACTTCGCGCCCGTCAGACAGGCCTATCTTGCATACATCACCAATGTTGCTGGTGGGGCCGGTGGCCTCCACCGTCATGCCCACAATTTTGTCAATTTTCCCCATGCGGGTGCACAGGTCGTCCACTTTTAGCATTCGGGCAAACGCAGCCCTGTTCATGCGCCCCACCTCCCTTCGGCGACGGTGTGGTTTCGGGGTAAAGTTTTGGGGGTTATGGCCGATACATCCTTATGAAAGCATTATGTTCAAATGTTGCATGCGCTTGGCCGGGTAGTGTGGCAGGTTTTTTGTCGTATTTCCAGCCTTACCCGCCGGCACATCTTATTGAGTATACCATAAAAATTGTGAAAGAGAAATGTAAAAATCACACATTTTCGGTCAAATTTGTGTCGAAGTACTCCCGTAAATTTGACAGTTGGGTACGCAGCGAGGCGTCTACCATGCCGGACGGTGTTTCTATATGCACGGTGCCCGGTGTGGCCGGTATCGCACTTACCCCAATGTTATCCTGTCCCGCATACAGCTGGGTCAGTTGGTCGATCAGGTGCACCATCTCCTGGGCCACGTCCACCCGCACCCAGGCCTCGTTGCGCACCCCCTGCACCGCCTTGTCCACCATTTCCAGCATCACGGTGTCGTCCTCGCCCACCTTCTTGGCCAGCACCTTGGAGGCGATCTCCAGCGCCAGCCATTTCAGGTTGCCCTCATACTCTGTCTCAAAGCCGGCCCGTTCGCCCTCAAACCGGGCCACGGCCTGTTCCAGTTTGTCGGCGGCATCCTGCACAGTGCCCACCGCCGTGGCCAGGCCCTCGCGGTGGCCCTGCTCCTGGGCCTCCCGGCGCAGGTGGTCGGCTTCGTCCTGCAGGCCGGCCAGCGCTTCGGCGCGGGCGCTTTCAGCGTTCCGCAGCGCGTCCTCCAAAATACGGCTGGCCTCAGCCATCGCCCCCTGAATGATTTCACCCTTCACCAAGCCGCCGGCAGCCGGCTCGTATGTGTCCTCGTCCCCATAGGCATCGTAGACGGGGACATCCACCACCGGCTCAAAGGTGTCCTCGGCATCACCCGGCATCTCCGGGCTGCCCGCATCCGTCTCAGGGGCAAACGCTTCGGCTTCCACCGGGGCGGGCGCCGGCCGTTTCGCCGGGCGGGGGCGGCTGGGCGCCAGGTCCTTTATCTTCACCACATCGTCGGAAAGGTTCACGCCGCCCGTTCTTACTATCTTAGGCAATCACCTCATCCTTTCCGCCTTTGCTTATCACCAGCTCTCCCTCTTCCTCCAGGCGGCGGATGGTGTCAACAATGCGCTGCTGCGCCTCTTCCACATCCCGCATCCGCACGTTGTGCAGGTATTCGATATCGCTGGCAATGGTCTCCTGCGAGCGCTTGGACATGTTCTGGAAGATGATGCGCGAGACCTCGGCATTGCCGGCCTTCAGGGCCACCGCCAGGTCCTTGGTGTCCACATCGCGCAGGAAGCGCTGGATGGAAATATCGTCCAGATAAATGATATCCTCGAAGACGAACATCAGCTTGCGGATGTTTTCGGCCAGCTCGGGGTCTTTCACGCCCAGTTCGTCGAAGATCTGCTTTTCGGTGCCGCGGTCCACACTGTTCATGATCTCGGCCACATAGGGCACACCGCCCAGCTCCATCAGGTCTACCGACACAATGTTGCCGAATTTCTTCTCCAGTGTCTGCTCCACCACGTTTATCACATCCGGGCTGGCGCGATCCAGGTTGGCAATACGCTCAATCACCTCAATGCGGGTGTCGGCTGGCAACTCGCCAATAATCTGGCTGGCCTGCTCGGGCGTGGTGTAAGACAAAATAAGCGCCACCGTTTGCGGGTGCTCGTTCTGCAGGATGGAAAGCAGGTTCTTGTAGTCGGCCTTGCGCACAAAATCAAACGCCTTGGTTTGCAGGTTTTTAGACACCCGCTCCATCAGCGAGGCCGCCTGCTGCGGGCCAAAGGCCTTTTCCAGAATGTCGCGCGCGTAGTCTATACCGCCCTCGCTGATAACCTTTTGGGTCACGCACAGGCCGTAGAAGTCGTCGATGATCTCCTTCAGGTCCTCGGGCGGCAGCGTGTCCATCCGGGCCACTTCCAGCGACAGCTGCTCAATCTCTTCCTCACGCAGGTACTTGTAAATCTCGGCAGCTTCGTCGGCGCCCAGCGTAACAATAACCGCCGCGGCGCGCACCTTGTTGGTGATCTTCCTTGTTGGGGCCATCGTCAATCACCGTCCTTCAGCCAGTTACGCAGCAGGTTTGCCGCAATCTCGGGGTTGGCACGGGCAAACTCCCGCACCTCGTTGATAATCGCGTTCTCGTTCGGGTCGCCCATCGCGGCGTTTTTCAGCTGCTCCTTGCGCTCCTCTATCTCGCGCTGGATGCGCTCGGCCTCGGCCTCTTCCTCTTCCAGCGCCAGCTGCTCGGCGGCCAGGCGTTTTTTCTTGGCCTTGTTACGCAGTATCATCACCACCACCAGCGCAATGATGAGCACCACCAGCGCCGCGGCCGCAATGTACAGGTAGAATAGCGGGATGCCCAGGAAAGTCCCGGCGGTATCCGTGCCACCGTCCGGTTCAGGCTGCGGCACCAGCATGCTCTGCACCACCACGTTCTCCACCGGGATGCTGGTGGCGGCGGCAATCGCCTCGCGCAGGTCCTGGCGGGTGGTGTTGTCCAGCGTGTCGTTGATGACCACCGCCATGCTTATCCGGGCAATGTCGGGACCATCTTTTTCGCGCTGCTGCAGCTCGTAGCTCACCAGGTAATCCCGGTAATGGGCATAGTCCACAATCTCCGGCACGCCATCGCCGTTCAGGTCTACATAAATGGGCACGTCGGTGTTGTCGGTTTCACCCACCACGCCCTCGGCATACTCCTCGGGCGTCATGATGGCCTGCAGCTCCTCACGGCTCAGCACGCCCTGCCCGGTGCCCTCCAGGGGGATAAACTCTTTCGTCTCGGTCACCAGGCGGTCCCAGTCCAAATCGGCCGTGCCGGCAATGCGGTAGTCCTCGCGGGCATACCGCAGGTTCAGCAGGTTGTCTACCTTGGCAATGTAGCTGTCAATCAAATCATCGGCAAAGCCCTGCCGCTGCAAGTACAGCGCAGAGTCGCTCATGGACAGCGTTGAATCCAGCCCGCCGCCGGCCAGCAGGTTGCCGGAGCCGTCGGTGATGCTCACCTTATCAGGGTCAATGCCGGCGGAATTGCCCACCAGGTGCTGGATGCCGTTCAGGATACTGGTGGTTATCTGGTAGCCGGGCTTCAGGTGCAGCACCACCGCGGCGGTCTTTTCCTCGCCCGCCTCCCACACCTTATTGCTGGTACTCCCGGTATAAATGTTCACATAGGCGTTTTGCACGCCATTATAAGTCTTTATGATATCCTGCAGGCGGTCCTGCCATTGGGCTTGCAGGTAGGCCTGCTTTTCACTCTCCGTCGTCGTCAGGCCGCTGGCCTGGGCCAGCAGGTTATAGTTCAGGGTCGCGGCGGGAATGCCCTCGGTGGCCAGCTGCGCCATGGCCTGGTTCACCTGGTTGGACGGCACCTCCAGTTCACCGTCGGCGCCTATCCGTGCCGGGATACCGGCCGTATCCAGCACTGCCAGGCCCTGCACCGTTTCATCGCTGGAAAGCTCTCCGTCATACAGCGCCACATAACGGCTGTTCACCACATTTAAAACGATAGCAAGACCCAACGCTATTGCGATGAGCCCCAAAACAATCGTTACTATCCATCTTTTGCGCGACGGTTCCTGGGCGGCCCAGGTTTCCCGCACCTTTGTGAACGCCTGCTTGACTTGGTTGCCCGCATTGGCGACTCTTTCGTTCATGCTGCCCTTCCTCTTGTCGGGTCGAATTTATTGCAGTTTTCCAGCGCAGAGCGCTTCGCACGCACGAAAAACTGCCACACAGCGCAATCACAAAGTTCTGTGATTGCGCTGTAAATGCCTTTTATACCTGCATCCGCATCAGCTCATTGTAGGCGCTGATGGCCGCCCGCGTCAGGCTGCTGGCGTAGCTTACAGCCGTGCCGTACTTAACGGCCGCAATCGCCCCGGTGTGCAGGTCATCGGTACCGCCCATTGCCAAAGAGTAAGTTTGGGCCGAGGACTCTGCCTGGGTAGTCACCAGGTCTGTAAAAGCATTCTGCAGGATATCGGAAAACGGCATGTTTTGCACCGCGCCGCCCTGCGCCCCCTGCCTGCCTTGAATGTCGGTGATAGACGATATGGTGGGCAGGTTGCCCAAGGGCACAATAAAATCGCTCATCGCCTGGTATCCTCCTGTGTTTACGCTTGGCCCGGCGTTCGTGTGATGGCCGGCGCAAGGTAGTTTCAAAGACAACAATTATTGCATATTTTTTATATTAAATATTGCGAAATCATACAATATCAGCCACTATTCGGCCGCGGCCTATTTATACGCGCCTTCCACCCGGCTTTCCGCATGCCCTGCATACGTCCTTTTTTCGACATGCTTTGACCCGGCTAAAAAGCGTGTTATTGTAGCATAGCGTCCCATCGCTGTCAAACTATGTATCAAAACCATTCGCCACAGCGGCCGCCCCCCGGCTGTGCCTGCTTACTTGGTAAGTTCAGCCGCCTTCATCGCCATGGTTTTAATAATGTTCAGTGTGGTGATGTTGGCATTGTAGCTGTGGGTGGCGGCCATCAGGTCTACCGTCTCCTCGGCCCTGTCCACATTGGGCATCAGCACGTAGCCGTCTTCGTCGGCGTCCGGGTGGGCCGGGTCGTACACCGGAATGAACTCGCTGTCGTCCTCAATCACCGCAGACACCCGCACGCCGCCGCCGGCCACCTTGTAGGCCTCGCGTTCCAGTGCCGTTTTGAAGGAGGTGTGCCCCCGGTCAATATTCAGCCCGCGCTCCTGGAACACCGTCAGCTTGCGGGTGTAGGGGCCGCCTTCCGGGGTGCGTGTGGTATCCACATTGGCAATATTCTGCGACAGGATGTCCATCCTGAAGCGCTGTGCCGTCAGCGCGGAAGTCGAGATATCCATCGTGCTTAAAAATGACATAATCCTCTATCCTTTCACTCAAGGCCTGTAAACGTCAGGCATGCGCCGTCATCAGCCCTTCATGTTTGTAATGGCGGTACTGATGGCGCCATAGTGCCCGGAAATACGATCCAGCAGATAGCTGTACTGGGCGTAGGTTTTCCATAGCTCCGACTGCTGCTCCTCCAGCGACACGTTGTTGCCGTCTATCCGCACCGACGACTCGGTGGCTGTGGAAACCGTCGTGCGGTATACCGGGCCTTGTAAGGTACTATTATAGCGGCCGTCGCTGTTATTTTCCTGCATTTGCTGGGTGCGCTGCTGTACGGCGTCGGGGTCGGCCCGGCCGTTAACGCCCTCCAACACCTGGGCAAAGCTCACACTCTTGGCCTTGAAGCCAGGCGTGTCTACATTGGCCATGTTGTTGGAAATCACCTGCGTCTTCAGCCAAAGCGCATCCAGGCTGGCCTCCGCCGCTTGCGTTGAACGTGTGTCGAACAGCAATTTGCTCACTCCTTTTAAATCTGCAACCTTATCAAAAAACATCATAGCATCCCCGTTCAAAAAGTGCAATACTCCAGTTTATTTTATTGTAGGCACATTCATATTTCACATACGAAGCATGTGCCGTTTTGGTCAATTTTCGATTTCTCAAAAGTCAAAAAATGGCCAAATTCTATACTACTATCCAGATATATCTTGTCATATATCCATATTATATCTATACGCAAAAAACAGGCCCCGTCCTTTATAGACGAAGCCTGTTTTTGATCAAATCGCTTCCCGAGCACCCTGTATGGACAACCGGCCAGATGGGCAAACAGTCCTGCTAAACGACATCTCCCATGGCCATGCCTGCCGCGCCGGTGCGGTTGGCGCGGTCAATTTTTGCGCACTCGGAAAATGTTTCCCGCAGCTCTGCAAGCAGCGGCTGGATATCATCCAGGGGCTTTACATCCTTCTTCACGTTGGCCATTACCAACTGTGTGCAGAAGAAATCATACAGTTTTGACAGGTTGCCGGAAATGGGATAACGGAAATCCAGCGTTTTGCGCAGGTAGCGGATGATTTGCTCGGTTTTGGTAATGGCTTTGTCCATTTCAGGGGTTTTGCCATCCTTTATCGCGGCCCGCGCAATCTCTATCTGCTTGATTGACTCATCATACAGCTTGAGGAGCATCTCGCCCTGCGTCATGGTGGTAACCATCTGCTGCTGATATTTCTCGTAAGGATTCATTTATTTTCCCTCTCGCTTCATAATCTGTGGTCGGTTTCCGGCGTGCCTGCTAGCCGTTGGTACCCAAGCTTTGCGACAGCCACGAGCTTTGGTTGTTCATGTTCTGAATCATCTGCTCCATGGCATTGAACTGCTTCCAGTAGCGGTCATATTCGTTCCAGTAGCGGTTCTCCAGCGTTGTCAGCTGGGTGTCCAGTTCTGAAATCTGCTTGGAAATGGTGGACTCACTGTTCATGGCGGCCGTACCGGCCACGGCCACCAGGTAGCCCGGGCTGCCGTAGCTGCTGTAGGCAGCGGCGTTGATGGCCTCGTTCAGCTGCTCCATCAGGCCGCCTTCGCCGGCGAACAGCTTCTGCACCGCTTCAGGGTTGGCTTCAATGGCCGCGCGCAGGTCGTCCAGGCTTTTGGGGTTCAGGTTGCCGTCGTTGGTGTAGTAGCTGGTGGTAATGCCCAGGTCATAGATGGCAATGCTGCTGCCCTCGGGCTTGGAGTACATGGCCGACCGCATGCCCTGCACAATGCGCTCCAGGTATTGGTCGTTGCGCAGCAGGCCTGTCTTGCTCTTTTCTTCCCACTGCTCCACCTCGCGGTCGCTCATCTCGGCCTTTTGCTCATCGGTAAGCGGGGCATAGTCCTTGTAGGTCGCGTCCGCTTTCAGCAGGCCGTACAGGTAATCCATCGTCTCGTTGTACATTGTCAGGAATTCCTGAATGCCCTCAACGATCTTGGTGGTGTCACGGTTCACGCTTATCTGGGTGGGGCCCACATGGTCGCTGGGATCTTCGCTGTCATCACCCGCTACTTTGTGGGTGGTGGTGTGCAGCGTGTAGGTCAGGCCGTCAATGGTGAAGTTGTTGGTGGCCCGCTCCATCTCGTTGCCATTCAGCGTAAATTTGGCGTTCTGGCCGTCCTGCGTCTTTTGCAGGTAGCTGCCGCTGGCATCGTAGGCCTGGCCAACCGCCAGCTCGTTCTGGCCAAACAGGTTGTCCAGGTTGGTGCTGTCGCTGCCGCTGTTTACCGTGATCTTCATGGGGATATCCACGCCCGCCACGCGGAAAGCCGCGGCTTTCTCGTCGTAAGACACCGTGGGCACATCGCCGGCATGGCCGGCCGCCGTCGCTGCGGCGGAAATTTTGGTGTTGATCAAGTCTGCCAGGTCGTTGAACGTGGTACCCGAAGCGGCAATCTCGGCCGCTGAGATGTCAATGGGGTTGGTCACGCCGGCAATACCCAGATCAATGCTGAGGCCACCGGTGGTGCCAAAGCTGATACCCGCCTTTTCCAGCGTGAAATCGCCGCTGGTGGCCCGGGTGATTTGCCCGGTGGTAAAGCCCAGCAGGTCTTTGTTGCTGTCCACATTCTGCTTGGCAATCTTCACGGTCATGGTATTGTCGTTCACCGCAATGGAGAACTTGTCGTCGGCAAAGGTAAACGCAATCAACTGGGTGCCGTCGGGCAGGTAGCCAAAGGTCTCGGCAAAGGCGGAATTAATGGCCTTGCCAAATGTTTCCTTTGTGTATTCGGCGTCGCCCGCCTTCCAGGGCACCGTGAATTTATAGTCGACACCGTTTACATTAAAGGTATAGACGCCGCCATACTTCAGGGCATTCAGTGAATCGGCGCTCAGCGTTTCGCCGGTCAGCGTCATGTTAACGCTCTGGCCCCCCACCGTGCTGCCGCCGTCTACACCAAACATCACCGACAACAGGTTGCCCGAGGTCTGCTTCAGGTCGAACTCATAGTCGTCGGCCACCTTGCCGGTTTCCGACTTCTGGATAATGAAACGGTCCTGCGACTCATTATAGGTGACCTTCACGCCGGCCTTGCTGTTGTTGATATCGGTCATGATGGTGCTGAGCGAAGCGGTGGAATCGTAGGAGAACTCCACCCCATTGATGGAGAACATATGCAAATCGCCCTGCAGCTGGGTGCCAAAGTTCAAATCCTTGATAGAGAGCGTGCTGCTCAGTTTATTGGAGATACCGCTCTTCAGGCCCAGCGCGCCCATCATGTTGCTGTCGCCAGTAACAGTAACCTTCTGGCTGGACTGGCCGGTTGTCAGCTTAAAGCCGCCGGCGCCATCGGTTTCCAGCTTCACCCCGGTGCCAAAGATATGGCGCAGGGAATCGGAAATATCTTTGCGCAGCGCGTCTGTCGCTGTCTGCAGTTCTGTGGCGTCGCTGGCATTCACAAAGTTGCGCAGCGCGTTGATGTCCACATAAACACTTTCTTCGCGCCCGTCCAGGTTCACCTGGAAGCTGGGCAGGTACAAATCGCTGTCAATGGAAGCAGAGAAGGTGCCCTGGGCGCTCAGCGAGGTATTGCTGCCGCCAAACATCTTCATGGCCACATCGGATCTGGAGCTGTTGAAAATGTTGATGAAATCACTCTCGTTGGTGGCCTTTATCTGCAGCTTGTTGTTCACATAGCTGGCGGTGGCATACACCGGCTCCCCGGTTGGCGTGGCATCCAGAAACGCCGCGTTTATTATGTCCACAATCTCGCTGGGGCTCTTGCCGCCAAGGGTGGCCGCCGCATCGGTAATAGCTATGGCCTTGTCGCCCACTTTAATAGACAACTGGCTTTTGTCGCCTTCGTAGGATTTCAGCAGGTTTGTAATGGCAGCCTTGTCAAAAGTGCCCGACACCTGGCCGCTGGCGGGCTGGGAAGACTTGGCCGTGTAAGCCGTAGCCAACTGCCTGATATTCTGCATGGTGGCGTTGCCCACCGCGGCCGAGCTGGATGCCGTAACCGAAAACGCGGCCGACGTGCCGCTGGTCGGTGTTACCGTGGCCGTCATGGTATTGAAGAACGAGTTCGACAACAGGTTGGTAGACGACGTAAAGCTCATGTATTTGGACTGCAGCGCCTTTATCTTGGTGGCCACATCCCGATACATCTGCTGCTTGTACTGCAGCACCGTTTTCTTCTGTAACGTTTTGTCTATCTTGGACTGTGTGCCCGACAGCAGCTTCTCCACCATCTCCTGTGTGTTCATGCCCGACACCATGCCCGACAGACCATAGCTGGAAGCGCTTAAAGAATTGATAGCCATAATATCTTCCTTCCTGTATGCATATATCCCGGGGCCTGGCTCATGCGCAACCCCGCGCGGCTGTGCTGCGCATGGTGCGCGGGGCACCCCACAGCCTTCGCATTATTTACAAAGGTATCCTGTTTATATCCACTACTTAGTTATACGGCTGGCCCGCACAAAAATGAAGCGTTATTTATGTTAAAACCCCAATTTGCAGCGGTTTTTACCGGCGCCCGCCTCAGGCCTTGCCGTCCGACAGGCTGCCCGCCGGCGGCTTGTCGCTCAAACTGGTCAGGTATTTCTTTATTTTGGGCATGTTCTGGTTTTGTTTAATCTGTGCCATGGCCTCGTCGCGCAGGCTTTCCAGCCGGGTCACCACCTGCTTGTCCAGTTCAGAAATACGGTAGGCCACGCTGCGCACCGCCTGGGCGTCGTAGAACACATCGTGAAACTCCGGCGGCAGGTCGGCAAAATCTATGCGTGCCAGCGTGGCTTCGCGCAGTAGCTCGCCGGCCGGCACGTCGCTGCTCAGCCGCGCAATCTCTTCCGTCAGCGCGTCTATTTCGATTGCCTTTTTCCCACGCTCTGTGATATACTTCTCAACAGCATCCACCTCACAGTCCAGCAGGGCCCGGGTGGCCTGTTCATACTCTAAAAACAACGCTTTTTTTTGTTCCAACAGGGTGCTTATCTGCCCAATTGCGTCCATGTGTGTTCCTTTCTTCTCTTCCCGGAGGGCCCAGGTACCATGCAGTATTATCCGTTCCCGGCTTTGCTGCGCTGCAGCTATAATGATATCCGTGAGTTCGGCCAAGCCACGGTGGCCCATAAAGACGACGCCATCGACTTTGCCGCCGAGTTCATCCTGCTGGCGCCGCTGGACATGACGGCCTCCGTCAGCTGGATTTCCGGCCGGCACACCCTGGCCACGTATGAGGGGCGGGTCTACCTGTCCTCCCCCAGCCTGCTGCGCCTTGTTGGCATTGGTGGCTGGCGGCTGAAGCCGCTGCGCTCGCTGCTGGCCACCAACACCCGGCTGCCGGCTACGGTAAGCGCCGCGCCGGACGGCCCGCGCAAAACATTGCCGCACCAGGCGGTGGAAATTCTCTACCTGTCGCCCACGCACATCACGCTGCTGTGCGCAAACCCCTTTGAGGACGGCCAGGCGCTGGCCTTGGGCACCGAGGTGGATTTCCTCACCCTGCGCGGCCTGCCGCTGCAGGTGGCGCGGCACCTGCCCATCCGCCGGCACGAGCATCTGCTGCTGTGCACGGTGGGCGACACCGGCGACGAAAACATCATCGCACTATCCGCCTACAGCGCCCGGCTGGAACTGCTGGACCCCGCCGAGCGTGTCTTGTAAACTTGTTTCGCAGTAATAGAGAAGACGCCACGGCGTCTTCTCTATTTTTCTTCGGGTGCTTCGGGCGGTTTTTCGCCGCGGTGCAGGCCCAGTGCCAAGGCGCGCAGGGCTTTCACGTCGGTTTTTTCGGCGGCCTGCTGGTTCTGCTCCACCGTCTGCGTCAGCTCCGAGCGCAGTATCTTCACCGCTTTGGGTGCGCTGATACCCACCCGCACCTTGTCGCCCGAGACCTCGGTGATGGTGATTTCAATGTCGTCACCGATGGTGAAACCCTGGCCGGGTTTTCTTGTCAATATCAGCATTCGGCAGCCTCCTTGTCAAAAAGGGGCATCCGGATGGGGTAATCGGCATCCAGTATGGTTTGCGCCGCCCACTTGTTCTTGGGGTTGATGATGATGGGGCTTTTCAGGTTGACGGTGGCCTCCTGGAAGTTGGCCGGCACCACGGCAATCACGCGCACAATGGGGGCGTCGGCGTCCAGCTGCAGCAGGTCGGCCGTTGCCCGGCCAATCTCCGGCTTGTAGTCCACCCCACCCAGCTCCTCCGGGTCCAGCAAAATAAAGCAGACGTCGGGGTCTTCCAGCGACTGCAGCCACAAAAGCCCGGGGCCGGTCTCGTCGTCACTCAGCATCACAAAACGGCTCAGGTTGTCAAAACCAAAAATGGGCGCGCGAAACTCTACCAGTGCGCCCTCGTCCAGCTCCATACTGCCAAAATCTCTTGTCTCAATGGTCATTGCTCATGTCCTTCCAGGCGCGGCGCTGCCCACCGCGCGTTTTGTTCATAAAAAGCCCGTTGGCGCCGGTATAACAGAGGTAAAAGCCCCGCGGCTCTTGCTTCGTCAGACGATAAAAAACAGCAGCCCTGCGGGGCACGCCCGCACGGCTGCTGGCGCCGGCCTATGCTATTGCTTCAAAATTGGGGTCCGCGCTGGGCGGCGCGTAGATAAAGCCGCCAATATATTCAATGTTGATGGACGCATACTGCGAAAAGTTCAGGCTGAAGGAACCCGGTACAAAGTCCAGCCGGGCCTTGCCCACATTCCAGTCGGCCGACATCTGGCCGGGCTGGTAATCCATGGTCAGGCTGGCGGGAATGTAGTGGATATCCACCGGCGATACCGGCACCAGTACCAGATCCCCTTGGCTGTGCTTCATCGACTGGCTCCACAGCGCGTCGGGGATATTGCCGCCCTTGTTGAACTTGGCCACCGAATTGCCAAAATCGACATAGTCGCCAATTTTTTCCCTGGCCGCCTTAGCGCCCAGGTCGGCCTCATAGTTGGCGCGGTCCACCACGCCCTTCATGCCCATGTCGCTGCGCCGGCGTACCGTGTTCATCTCAAAACGGCCTGCCTGCTGGCGCATGTTCAGTGTCGCACGCCGCACCATGCGGTTCACCACCGGCTTTTCCTGCGTTATCTGCAGGCGTGCACGCATTACCTCGTACTCATACTTTGCCGGCGTTGTGGTGATTTCAAGCATTGGTCGTACCATAAAATTCACCCCTGTCGGTTATTCAAGTGCCCTTTTTATCCCCTGTGGCCAGTCTTGCCGGCCCACCCCTTTCAGGTGGCCCGGCTGCGCTGGATCGCCAATTATTGAAGGTGCTTACTTAGCGGATAAAGTCGAAGAGCGTCTGCGGCAAAATCTTGCTGCCAAGCTGCAGCGTTACCAGCCAGCTCATCTCGTAATCCTTGTTATAGATGATCTCCTCGGCCAGGTCCACACCCTCCAGGCTGTTCTGGGTATCGGCAAGGTTCACATACTCCGACTCCAGGCGGCCCATGGTGCTTTCCAGCGAGCTATAGCGGGCGCCCACCTCGGTAATGGACGTCAGCAGGAACTCCATCGAGTCGGAGATAGCGTTCAGGTCTTTTTCCATCCCTTCGATATTGTTCGCTTCCAGATGTGTCACCATCTGGCCCAGCAGGCTGTGGGCGTTCAGCGGCACACCGTCGGCGTTTTTGCCGTAGCCAAAGCTCTGTATGCCAGAGAAGGTATCCGAGAAAGCGGTGTTGGCATCCACCTTCAAGTCACCCGTCAGCTTATAGCCAAAGCCAATGTCCACATAGTTTTTCTCGTCCCACTGGATGGGCTCATAGCCCTGGCCGCTCACATAGTTGGATGGCTGGCCGGTCAGGGGGTCCTTCATCAGCGCGTCTACCTTGGACCCATTGTAGTACAGCATGCCGTCGGCTTCCACCTTAAAGGGTTGCTTGGCGTTCGCGTTGCCCGACGCATTGTAAAGGTACTTGTCCGAGTAAGTCATGTTCATGATCTGCAGCACTTCTTCCTGGGCTTTGCCCAGTTCGGCCGCAATCTTCTGGCGGTCGCTCTCGTGCATGGTGCCGTTCAGGCCCTCCACCATACGGTCCTTGGCGGTAATCAGCAGGCTGTTCACGCTGCGAATGCCATCCTCGGCCGCTTTCACGCGTCCCTGCGCGTCGCGAATGGAGGTCTGATAGCGCTCGTTGTCCGAAATCAGCTTGCGCACCTTCAGCGCCTTGCTGGCATCAGCCACATTTTCATAGGCTTTGTTAAAAGCGCGATTGCTGTTCAGCTTGTCGTTCGAGCGGGTCAGGTTCGACAAGTTGGTGTTCATCCTTTTCAGGTAATCGCGGGTCATCATCTGGTGTGTGATACGCATAACGTCATGCTCCTTTGTGGCTGTAATGTATGGGTAAGGCAGCGCGGGCCCGGGCCTTCCCTGGCCGGGGGCGCCGCCTTTTTAGGTTTGGGCATGTCCCTAAAGTAGAAATGGGCAGATACCTCGGCAGATTTGCCCAGGGGCTGCTGCGCGATGATGGCTTTCACCTTCGGCCCAAGAGCCGCCGCACTGCGGCGGTTGGCCTCAGGTACTAGGCCTGCGGGCCGTCGCAAGGCCGAGGAGGGAGGAATACTTGGTGTATTCCGACTGACGACTAGCGCCGCAGCGC
>JAAYCI010000013.1 GCA_012729855.1 Oscillospiraceae bacterium | reverse complement strand
GCGCTGCGGCGCTAGTCGTCAGTCGGAATACACCAAGTATTCCTCCCTCCTCGGCCTTGCGACGGCCCGCAGGCCTAGTACCTGAGGCCAACCGCCGCAGTGCGGCGGCTCTTGGGCCGAAGGTGAAGGCCACCATCGCGCAGCAGCCCCTGGGCAAATCTGCCGAGGTATCTGCCCATCTCTACTTTAGGGACATGCCCAGAAGTGCCTTCAGTATACCACACACGGCCACAATTCCCAAAATCGTTATTTTTTTGTCGGTCTTCTCTTTACACCCGTGTGGCGTTCTGTTATACTTCCAATTAGTGTTGTAATAGCCCTGTTGCAATTTTTGTTTTCTTTGTGGGGTACTCCCCCCGGCATTGGCCGGGCCGGTACTGGTGCGGCCCGATATGATAAAACTTTAACATTTTGCACCAATTTCAACGAGGTAAGGAGAGAAACACAATGACATTCATGGAAGAGTACAAATCCAAGCTGATTACCGCCAAGCAGGCGGCCGAGCTGATCCAGCCGGGCATGGTTATCGAGTATGGCGCCTGGGCCGTAATGCCGGCGGAGTTTGACGCCGCCCTGGCCGAGCGCGTGGGCACGGGCCAGTTGAAAGACCTGCTGATCCGCAACATTTCCACCACCCGGCCGTCGGCCGCCCACATTAAAAATGGCGACGGCGATGATTTGATCTTCTCGTCCTGGTACTACTCCGGCTGGGACCGCCAGCAGGGCGCCAAGCACCCCCGCATGCCCTACTTCCCCGCCCTGTACCACGACGTGGACAACTACTACACCCAGGAGCAGTTCAAGGACAAATGGGCCGACGTTTTTGTCATTCAGTGCACCCCCATGGACAAGCACGGCTTCTTCAACTTCGGCATCAGCAACAGCGCCAACATCGACATTGCCATGAATGCCAAGATCGTCATCATGGAAGTGAACACCACGGTGCCCACCGCGCTGGGCGGCTTTGGCGAGGGCCTGAACATTGCCGACGTGGACTATATCTTTGAGAGCACCAACCAGCCCATCGTGGCCACGCCCCCGCCGGGCGCCGCCAGCCCCGCCGAGCAGGCCATTGCCAAGCTGATTGTGGAAGAAATTCCCAACCGCGCCACCCTGCAGCTGGGCATTGGCGCCCTGCCCAACGCCGTGGGCTCGCTGATTGCCCAGAGCGACCTGAAAGACCTGGGCATCTCCACCGAGATGTTCTGCGACGCGTTTGTGGACCTGTACCAGGCCGGCAAAATCACCAACCGCTACAAGGAGCGCGACCGCTACAAGAGCGGCTACACCTTTGCGCTGGGCACCAAGGAGATGTACGATTTCATCGACCACAACGCCAACCTGGCCTCCATGCCGGTGTACCGCCTGAACGATTTGGAATATGTGCGCTCCATCTCCAACTTCATCTCCATCAACAACATTCTGGAAGTGGACCTTTACAGCCAGGTGACCAGCGAGATGGCCAACTACCGCCAGATTTCCGGCACCGGCGGCCAGCTGGACTTCGCCCAGGGCGCGTATGAGTCTCCGGGCGGCAAAAGCTTCCTGGCCTTCACCTCCACCTACACCGACAAAGAGGGCAAAATGCACTCCCGCATCCGCCCCTTCCTGCCGCAGGGCGCCGTGGTAACCACCCCCCGCACCATGGTGCACTGGCTGGTTACCGAGTACGGCAAGGTGAACATGAAAGCCTCCTCCACTTGGGAGCGCGCCGAGAAGCTGGTGAGCATCGCCCACCCCGACTTCCGCGAGGAGCTGATAAAAGACGCCGAGAAGATGGGCATCTGGAAGCGCAGCAACAAGCGCGACTAAATGCGTGCCATCGCACTGGAAACACACTTAAAAGGCTGCTGCAAACTTCGGGTTTGCAGCAGCCTTCTTTGCTGTATACTTTTACTTCCTGCGGCCCTGCTGGCGGAACACCAGCACCACGATGACCACCACAACCACCGCGATCACCGCCAGCAGTATCCACAGCCCCATGTTGGCGTCGTCGCCCGTTTGGGGGCTGGCGGCCAGCGCCTGCGGGGCAGACACCGACGATGCCTCGGAACTGCTGCTGTCTGGCGGCGTGCTGCTGCTGGCCTGCGGCACCGCAATGGTGAAGCCATCCGTCACCGTGCCAAAGGTGAACACCGCGTCCATACGGTAGCGGCCATTGGGCAGGCTGTTCAGGTAGGCTTTTGTCAGCGTGAGCACCACGCTGCCCTCGCTGCGCAGGTAGTCGCGGGGCTCCTGCAGGGTTTTGGTGGCGCCGTTTGGGCCGGTCACGTCCAGGCGCATAAAGCTGGCCATGTTGGCGTCCAGCGTCCAGCTTACCAGCGGGCTGCCGCGGCTGCCGTCCCACGCGGTAACCGATTGGATAATGGTGCCCGTCTCGGCCGGCACGGCCGTTACCACACAGCTGGCGGTGTGGCCGCCGTCCACCGTCTCCACAGTAATGGTGGCCACACCTACTGCCAGGGCCTGCACATAGCCGGCCGCCGTCACGGTGGCCACGGCGGGGTTATCGCTTTGCCACTTCAGGTCCTGGTTGGTGGCGTTGGCGGGGCTCACGGTGGCTGTGAGGTGCTGGCCTTTGCCCAGCTTCAGCTCCAGGGCGGCGGGTTCCAGCTGCACGCCGCTCACCGGCTGGGTCACCGTTACCAGGCAGGTGGCCGTTTGGCCGCCGGCTGTGGCCTCCAGAGTTACCTGGCCGGGCCCGATGCCGGTCACCAGGCCGTTGGCGTCCACGGTGGCCACGGCGGGGTCGGGGCTGTGCCAGGCCACGGTACGGTCGGCCAGGTTGCGTGGCAGGGCGGTAGCCACCAGGGCCTGTGTCTCACCCACCAGCAGGTCTGCCGTGGGGGTGGCCATGGCCACCTGCTGCACGGCTGCCGCCCCGCTTGCCGGCCGCACGGCCGCCGCCGCCACGGCCGCCGCCGCGTCCACCCGGCCCCAGCCGCTTTGCGCGTCTTTATTGGGTGTATAAAGGTCAAATGCCGTGGTGGCCAGAATGTCCACAATGTCATCATACCCCAGCGCCGGGTTCACATACAGCATCATGCACGCCACACTGCTGACCACCGGCGCCGCCATAGACGTGCCGCTTTTGGCGCCGTACTGGTTAGCCAGCACCGTGCTGGTAAGCGCCGCGCCGGGCGCCGCGATAAACTTTTTGTCGCCGTAGTTGGAGGTAAGCGACCGGGTGTCGTTTTCCTCCAGCGATATGACCCCCAGCGCCGTGTCAAAGTCGGACGGCAGGAAGAGCGTTTGCACCCCGCCGGTAATGGTATTGCCGGCGGCGCACACCACCGGCACGCCGGCGGCGGCGGCGGCGTCCACCGCGTTTTCCAGCAGGCGGTCGTAGCTGTTCATGCTGCCGGCGCGCGGGTAGCCCAGGCTCATGTTAATCACATCGGCCCCGCAGGCCAGCGCGTAGTTCAGGCCGGCCACCATCGCGCTGGTGGAGGCCGTCAGTCCGCCGGTGGTCCCCCGGCGGAATACGTTCACCGGCACCAGCTCCACCGCCTGGTTGGCGCTGCCGGTGGCCATGCCGGCCACCCCGATACTGTTGTTGCTGCGCGCGGCAATCAGCCCGGCCACATGGGTGCCGTGGCTGTCGGGCGGCACCGTGCCATAGAGCTGCTGTACCCCGCTGGAGTAATCGGCGGCCAGCGCCGGCAGCAGGTTTTCGGCCAGGTCTTCATGGCCCAGCTCAATGGTGGTGTCCAGCACCACCACCCGGGTCTTATCAGCTGCTGGCGCGGCGTCCACGGTATCCCAGGCGGCCAGCGTGTTGGTTTTATACAGGTGCCACTGCCTGGTGGTGTCGGCGTCGGGGTCGTTGGGGGCGGCGGCCTCGGGTGTGGCCGCGGGCGTATCGGCTTCTTCTGCCGCCACCATTGGTTCATCAGCGCCTGTGTTGGTATCGGGGTCCATGCTGATGCCGGCATCCGCATTGCTTTCCACATCTACAGCAGGCTCCACATCGCTCTCTACGGGCGGGGCCGGCTCCGGCAGGGCCACATCCTCGGCTTCAATCAGCGGGTACAAGTAGTTGGGCTGCGCCTCGGCCACCGCCGGCAGCGCTTCCAGCCCAAGAATGGCCGCCTCCACCAGTTGCCCGGTGGGCAGGCGGGCACACATTGTCAAGCTGCCGTCCAATGTGCCCAGCGCGTAGGCCTCTTCACAGCCGGCCTCCACAAGCAGGGCGTCGGCTGAAGCGCGGGTGGTGCCGGGCACAAAGGTCACCAGCACCTCGTCGGCCACCTGGCCCACCGGCGCGGCGGCCGCTTCGGTGTGTGTAGTGGTTTTCGTTATCGCGAAAGCACTGGTGTTCACCGTGCCCAGGCCCGCCGCCCCGGCTGCCAGCCACAGGGCCAGCAGCGGCAGGGCGGCCAGGCGTTTCCATCCTGTTTTCATGCGTTCCCCCGGTTATGCGCAAGGCATTGGCCGGCCTTGCAGGCAGGCTTTAGTGCGCAGTAATATAATAGTTTATTATAGCACAGCCCTGCTGCAATGCCAATTTCCCGCTGGTACTGCTTCTGCCCACCTCACACAAGAAACCGGCGCCCAAAGAACGGACGCCGGCCCTTTATTTAAAACCACCCCTGGTATCGGCCTTTTTACGCCTGCCTGATTTTTTACATCGATTCCGCCAGCAGCTCCACCTGCTGGCGCATCAAGTCAGGGTCGTTGAAGCTGGGCTGCACCTCGCGGATATTTTGCTGGGCCACCACATAGGCATGGCGGCGCTCGCCCTCCAGCTGCTCCAGCTGGCGCTGATACTCCCATTCCATCTGCGCCTGGTCGCGCAGGTTATTATATTCCTGGCTGCTCACCTGTACAATCCGCGCCACATCCGGCACCGTCATCCAGGCGTCCAGGCTGGGCATGGGTATATCGGGCACCGTGGCGTAAACGGTGTAGCCATAATCCACAGGCAATGCGGTAATCATAGCCGTTCACTCCTTTGCTGCTGGCTAAATAGTAGCATAAAAACGCCGAAAATTAATGCGAACTGCGACAGCGAAGCGCGCATAATGCCGTCGAATTCCGGCGCTTCTGCCGGCGGCGGCCCGCAATTTGTCGGTTGCGCACGGGCGCATGGCCAAAGTCTGTTTTCAAATTGGAGAAATGACCAAGGCCGATCGGGTTTGGTGGCCCTGCAAGGCGCTTTTCCGCCGCAAACCCTAGTGGTTTGCAAAGGAAAGCAACGCGGCAGGGCACCGAAAACGCCAGATTTGGACGTTTTGGAAATTTGAAAGCAGACTTTAAGTCAGTGCCGGGGCATTTTGCGTTATTCGCTATATTTCTTCATTTTTGCTCTGTATAATTTTATGTACATGGGCGCCCTCGCCCCAAAGCACTGCCAAATAAACTTAAATAGAGAGATGGAGGCGAAAGCATGGACGAGAAAAAACTCACCCATATCAATGGCGCACCCGTAGCCGACAACACCAACGCCCTGACCGCCGGCGCCCGCGGGCCCATGATGCTGCAGGATGTATGGTTCCTGGAAAAGCTGGCCCATTTCGACCGCGAGGTGATTCCCGAGCGGCGGATGCACGCCAAGGGCTCGGGCGCCTTTGGTACCTTCACCGTCACCGCAGACATTACCCAATACACCCAGGCCAGGCTGTTTGAAAAGGTAGGAAACACCTGCGAAACCTTCGTGCGGTTCTCCACCGTGGCGGGCGAGCGCGGCGCTGCCGACGCCGAGCGCGATATCCGCGGCTTCGCCACCCGCTTTTACACCGAGGACGGCAACTGGGACCTGGTGGGCAACAACACCCCCGTGTTCTTTTTGCGCGACCCCCTGCGCTTCCCGGACCTGAACCACGCCATCAAGCGCGACCCCAAAACCAACATGCGCTCGGCCCAGAACAACTGGGACTTCTGGTCCAGCCTGCCGGAGGCCTTCCACCAGGTCACCATCACCATGAGCGACCGCGGCATCCCGGTGGGCTACCGGTTCATGCACGGCTTCGGCAGCCACACCTTCAGCATGATCAACGCCCAAAACGCGCGCACCTGGGTGAAGTTCCACTGGGTGTGCCAGCAGGGCATTAAAAACCTGACCGACATGGAAGCCGAGCAGCTGATTGCCAAGGACCGCGAGAGCCACCAGCGCGATTTGTTCGAGGCCATTGAGCGGGGTGAATACCCCAAATGGAAGCTGTGCATCCAGGTGATGACCCCCGAGCAGGCCAAAAACCACCGGGAGAACCCATTCGACATCAGCAAGGTGTGGTTCCACGGCGAGTACCCGCTCATCGAGGTGGGCATGATGGAACTGAACCGCAACCCCGAAAACTACTTTGCCGACGTGGAGCAGGCGGCCTTCAACCCCGCGCACATTGTGCCGGGCATTGGTTTCTCGCCCGACAAGCTGCTGCAGGGGCGGCTGTTCAGCTATGGCGACGCCCAGCGCTACCGCATAGGGGTGAACAAGGATTTGATTCCTGTGAACCGCCCCAAAAACACCGTGCACGCCTACCACCGCGACGGCGCCATGCGGGTGGACGGCAACTACGGCGGCACCACCGGCTACCAGCCCAACAGCTATGGCCAGTGGGCCGAGCAGCCACAGTACAAGGAGCCGCCCCTGGCCGTAGAGGGCGATATTTTCCACTACGAGCCCAAGGATGACGCCGCCGACGACTGCTACTACCAGCCGGCCAAGCTGTATAACCTGATGCGCGACGACCAAAAGCAGGTGCTGGCCGAAAACACCGCCCGCAACATGATAGGCACCACCGACAACGTGAAGTACCGCCACGCCGCCCACTGCACTATGTGCGACGCCGACTACGGCCGCCGCGTATGTGAGGCCATGGACCTGGACACGGCCAAAGCCATGGCGCTTTCCAAGCTGAGCCACAACGATTTGATGGCCGCCACCGGCATGGAAATGCGCCCCAGCGACGAGGCCAATGCCGCCACACCGCACCCGGTGTAAAACCGTGATGAGACGCATCATCTTCCTCAGCCTGGGGTTTGGCGCGCTGGCGCTGGGCGGCGTGGGGCTGGCACTGCCGGTGCTGCCCACCACCCCCTTTGTGCTGTGCGCGGCCGGCTGCTTCGGCGCCTCCAGCCCGCGGCTGGCCCGCTGGCTGGAGCATACCCCCTACTTTGGCGAGTATGTGCGCAACTACCGCCACAAAACCGGCATCCGCCGGCGGGCGCGGGTGGCGGGCATCGGCTTTTTGTGGGCCATGCTCATCCTGTCGTCCCTATTGGCCGGGCGGCCGCTTGTTACCGCCGCGCTGGCGCTGGTGGGGGTGGCCGTCAGCATCCACATCCTGGCCATCCGCCCGCAGCGGGCGCCGGGCCAGGCCCCGCATAACGCACCGTAGCCCAAAGGGCAACTGCACCGGCGGTGCAATTGCCCTTTTTCATCGCCCAATTTTTGATGCGCCGCCCACCTTGCGGCAACCTTCCCCTATAGTGTATAATAGCGCTATCGGCCCTGCATGGCCGCCGGCACCTGTTTTGTTTCCACGCGGCACCCGGTGCACCATGCAGCCTGTGCGGGGCGCGGTGGGCGGCACAGCCTATACTTCATCTATAGCCGCCAGCAGCCATTGCGTTACCGGGCAGCGCCCGGCTGAATGGCCGCCTGCGTTTGTATGGGCCGGGCCCCAAAAGCCCTGCCCGGTGCAAGCGTGATAAAGGGAATCTCATGCCATCAATCAAATCCATAAAAAAGGGCGCCCGCTGCGCCCTCAAGCATAACTACCTGCGCACCGTTATCGTTTGCCTGCTGCTGGCGTTCTTTGCCGGCGCCTACTCCAGCATCCTGTCGGGTGGCGGCGAGGATATCGTTGGCTTCAGCGTACGCACCGCCACCAACAGCGACATTATCGCCGCCATGGTAAACCAGGTGGCCGGCGATATGGACCCCCCTGTGGTGGGTGCCCTGCCCGAGGTCTCGGTGCCCATAGAGGCCACCCGGGGCCTGCTGGCCGGGCTGTTCAACAACATCACCAAGTCGGGCTCGTTCGTGTTTGGCATCCTGAACGCCATCAACCAGTTTTTGCTGGGCGGCCGGGTGCTGAATGGCGTCATCATCCTGATTGGCGCGGCCATAACCTTCCTGTACTGGATGTTTATTGGCAACGTGCTGCGGGTGGGCGAGTGCCGCTTCTTTTTGGAAAACCGCAACTACCCCGGCACCCGGGCCAACCGGCTGCTGTTCATCTTCAAAATTCGGCACTGGCGCAAAACCGCCGTCATCATGCTTTGCCGCACCCTCTATATCGGGCTGTGGTTCCTCACCATTGTGGGGGGCGTTGTGAAGTATTACGCCTGGCGCATGGTGCCCTACATTGCGGCCGAAAACCCCGAGGTGACCCGCAAACAGGCCTTTAAGCTAAGCAGCGCCATGATGCGCGGCCACAAGTGGCGCATGTTCCGTTTGGATCTCTCCTTCATTGGCTGGTACATTTTGTCCATATTCACGCTGGGCTTTTTGTCGGTGCTGTATGTGAACCCCTACAAATCGGCCTGCGACGCCGAGCTGTACATGGCCCTGCGCGACGCCGCCCGCAACAACGCGCTGCCCGGGTATGAACTGATGAACGACGCCTGGCTGGCCCCCGAAACCGTGTGGCCCACGGGCACCGAATACCCGCTGGACAAGTTCCCCATTTCAGAAAACCCCGCCTGGCGCTTTGTTTCGTTCGACTACCAGCGCCAGTACAGCTTCCTCAGCATCTGCCTGCTGTTTTTCGTCTTCTGCTTCATCGGCTGGAGCTGGGAGGTTTTCGTCGATTTCTTCAACACCGGCCACTTTGTGAACCGCGGCACCCTGTATGGCCCGTGGCTGCCGCTGTACGGCGTGGGCGGCGTGCTTATCATTCTGCTGCTGCGCCGCTGGGCCGACAGGCCGGTTATCATGTTCATTCTGGCCATGGCGCTGTGCGGCGTGGTGGAGTACTTCACCAGCTGGGCGCTGGAGGCCCTTACCGGCAAGCTGTGGTGGGAGTACAACAATTACTTCCTCAACATCCATGGCCGTGTATGCCTGGAGGCGCTGCTGGCCTTCGGCATTGCCGCCTGCCTGGGTGTCTACCTCATCGCCCCGGCGTGCGACCATTTATTCAACAAGCTTTCCAAGGAGCTGCAGGTCACCATCGTGGTGGTGCTGTTCGCCTTCTTTGGCGTCGACCTTGTCTATTCGTTTTTCATCTCCGGGCCCAACCCTGCGGCGGCCATTCCCATTCCAGCCGCGCAGGCGGCACACCCCCATTCGTTATTCCTGAAATTACGATAGAGTATGGGAGCAAACCAACACATTTGAAACGGAGGCAAAACAGTATGAGCAGACAACCGATAAGCGGCGACGTGCTGCACAACCAATCCTCGGGCAGCAAGCGCGCGCTCTTCAAATCCATGGGGTATACCGACTATGACCTCGACCGCCCCATCATTGGCATTGCCAATGCCTGGAGCAGCACCAACCCCGGGCACTTCAACCTGAACACCATTGCCGAGATGGTGCGCCGCGGCATCAGCCAGGGCGGCGGCACCCCGGTGGAGTTTGGCGTGATTGCCCCGTGCGACGGCATGTGCAGCGGCACCGAGGGCATGAAGTACAACCTGCCCGCGCGCGAGATTATTGCCGACTCTATTGAGAACATGGCCCGCCTGAACCACTTTGACGGCCTGGTGCTGCTGGGCAGCTGCGACAAGATTGTGCCCGCCATGATGATGGCGGCGGCCCGGCTGGACATTCCCACCATTTTGGTGAACGGCGGCCCCATGATGGGCGGCGTGCAGTTCGACGGCCGCTCCTCCGACATCACCAGCATTGGCGAGGCGCTGGGCATGCTGCAGAAGGGCAAGATCACCGAAGAAGAGTTCAAGGACATGGAGAACGGCGTGGCGCTCACCTGCGGCTCCTGCTCGTTTATGGGCACCGCCAACACCATGAGCTGCCTGGCCGAGGCCATTGGCCTCAGCCTGCCCGGCAGCGCCATGATTCCCGCCGTGTACGGCAAGCGCTTCCAGGTGGCCGAGGAATCGGGCCGGCGCATTGTGGGCATGGTGGAAGAGGGCCTGAACGCCCGCAAGATCATCAACAAAAACAGCATTGAGAACGCCATGCGGTTTGGGCTGTCCATTGGCGGCAGCACCAACATGGCGCTGCACATGCCGGCCATTGCCTACGAGGCCGACGTGCCCTACACGCTGGAGGACATGGGCAAGCTGGCCAAGGAAACCCCGCTGCTGGCCCGCATCTACCCCCAGGTGCCCGAGAACGTATTCGACTTTTACAAGGCCGGTGGCGTGATGGCCGTGATGAAGCACCTGGTGCCGGTGATGCACACCGACGCCATGACCTGCACCGGCAAAACCTGGGGCGAGATTCTGGAAAAAGAAGCCCCCATCGAGAACGACCTCATCCACTCCATCCCCAACGCGTGGAGCCCCTTGAACAGCCTGGGCGTGCTGCACGGCAACCTGGCCCCCAAGGGCGCCATCACCAAGCCCTCGGCCATTGACCCCTCCATGTGGCATTTCAGCGGCAAAGCCCAGTGCTACAACAGCGAGGAGGAAGCACTGGCGGCACTGGAGGCCGGCAAAATTACCGAGGGCACCGTGGTGGTAGTGCGCTACGAAGGCCCCCGCGGCGGCCCGGGCATGCGCGAGATGGTAAAGATTTTGAAGCGCCTGTACGGCTACGGCCTGAACAAGAGCACCGCGGTGGTGACCGATGGCCGCTTCTCCGGCACCAACAACGGCTGCTTTGCCGGGCATATCTCGCCCGAGGCCAGCGCCGGCGGCCCGCTGGGCCTGGTACAGGACGGCGACGTTATCACCATCGACGTGCAGCAGGGCCTTTTGCAGCTAGAGGTCTCGGACGAAGAGCTGAAGAAACGCAGCGACGCCTTTGTGCCGCTGAAAAAAGAGGTGCCGGCCGGCTACCTGCGCATCTACTCCCGCTCGGTGGAGTCGGCGGATACGGGGGCTATTATTCCGAATCGGTAGGGCCCGAAGGGCAAAATTTGGCTTGCATTAGCAGAAGCTGATCCATAGCACAGCGCTTGGAGCAAACAAATTTTCCCGCGCCCGATTCTGGGGTGCCTCGTAAGAGGCGCACCAGAACCGCAAGACTGCGCCCCGCAGGGCGCGTTTCGAGGCCAACCGCCGCCGAAGGCGGCGGCACTTGGGCCGAGATGCGGCAGTATGCCGCCGAGGCGTGGGTGAGAGCTTCTTAACTACACCTGGATAGACAATTTTATACCAAAGGGCCGCACCAACTGGTGCGGCCCTTTGCCGTAGAATTTATCGAACTATTTGTTATAGAAAACCTGCGCCAGCGGGGAGTCGCTGTCCAGTATCAGGGTGGTTTCGCCGCCGGCCAGCGAGGCCTTGGCAGCGTCCAGCGCGCGCACAAAGGCGTAGAACTCGGCGCGGTCTAGGTCGTTGTAGGCCGCGGCCAGTATCTCCATGTAGGCCTGCTCGCCCTCGGCAATGGTTTGCGCGGCCTGGGCGTTGGCCTGGCTCAGGCGGATGGATACGCTCATGTCGGTCTCGTTGCGTATCATCCGCGCTTCCTCCTCGCCCTCGGCCTCGTAGGACGCCGCGATGTTGTTCCGCTCTGAAATCATGCGGGTGTACACCGCCTGCTTGTTGTCGTCGGGCAGGTCCAGATGCTTGGTCTCAATGCCAATCATGTCCACGCCATACTCGCCCAGCTGGTTGCCTATGTTCTCAAAGATCTTGTCGGCCAGGGTGTCGCGCCCGCTGATGATTTCACTCTGTGGCAGCCGGCTGATGACGTTCTTCATGGAGTTATACGATATGTTGCTGATGCGGGACTCGGCCTGCGTCACGTTGCCGCCAATGCTGCGGATGAACAGCGTGGGGTCCTGCACCCGCCACAGCACAAAGCTGTCGGCCACCATGGTCTTTTTATCCTGCGTTATCACGTCTGAGATGGGGATGTCGTACAGCTGCACGTTGTTGGGCACCGAGAAGGTGTCCTGAATGAACGGCACCTTCAAGCTGACGCCTGAGGACGTGGTGATGCTCTTGATCTCGCCAAACTGGCGGATGACCTTATACTCGTTGGGCATGGTGATGACCAGGCACTGCTGCAGCAGCACAAACACCACGATGATGGCCAGCACGATGATGACGCGGCGGATGATGCCCTTACGCAGCAGGATGGCCGCCTCGTTGCGGTCGGGGTCTACAATGGGGGGTTGTTTGTTTTTATTGTTCAGCGCCATGTTGTGCCCTCCTCTTCCTGGGCGGAACTGTCGGCAGCGTTACTGCTGTCCTGCGTGGTTTGCGGCTGCGCGGTGCTTTGTGGGGCGGACGACGACGGCTGTGACGTGCTCTGGCCGCCCAAATCAATCAGCGGCTCCAGCGGCAGTATCTTGCTGGTGGCGCCGCCGCCCTCGCTGTCAATCACAATTTTCAGGTTGGGCAGCAGGTCCTCCATCGCCTCGTAGTACATACGCTGGCGGGTCATCTGCGGGTTTTTGGTGTACTCCTGGTACATCGCCTCAAACACCGCCACCTGGCCCTTGGCCTCGTTGATGCGCGCTTCCTTCTGGGCCTCGGCCTCCTTGAGGATGGCGTCCTCCTGGGCGCGGGCCGCCGGCACCTGCTCGCTCTCGTACTTGCGCGCGGTGTTGATGGCCGTCTCCTTGCCCTGCTTGGCCGTCTCCACGTTCTTGAAGGCGTCCTTCACGGCGTCGGTGGGGGGCTCGGCGTCCTGGATGGTGATGTTGATGAGCTGCAGGCCGATGTCCTCCTCCTCCAGCCGGGTGGTCAGCTTCTCCTTGATCTCGGCCTGTATCTCGTTCTTGCCGGTGGTGATGATCTCATCCACCCCGTGCAGGCCGATGGTGTCGCGGATATAGCTGAGCGCCAGGTTGCGCAAAATAGATTCCGGGTTGGCTGACGCGAACAGGTAGCGCTCGGGGTCGCTCACCTTGTACTCCAAAAAGAAGTCCACGTTCACAAAGTTGTAGTCGGAGGTGATCATCAGTGACTCCGAGTAGACCGACTCGTCTGCGCCGTTGCCCGAATAGCCGATGGACAGGCCGTTGATGACCATGGGCACGATGGTGACGTTCTGGATGAAGGGCAGCTTTATGTGCGGCCCCGGCGTGGTAACCACACTGGCCCGGCCGAAGGTGACCACCACGGCCTGCTCCTGCTCCTGCACGATGTACACTGCGTTGAAGGCCAGCAGCAGCACCACCGCCACAGCAATGACGATGTTGCTGATTCTGAACCCGCGTTTGACTGATTTTTCTGTCATGTTTTTCTCCTTTGCCTGATGTGCGCTTACCGTTCCCTGTCCTGTTTTGTACAGTCCCCACTTACCAGAGTCTTTTTTCAAGTCTCCAAAACGCCCAAATCCGGCATCTTTGCCGGCATTTCCGCGTTGCTTTTTCTTACAAACCACCAAGGTTTGTTGCGAAAAAGCGCCTTGAACTGCCGGCAAACCTGCTCGGCTTTGGTCATTTCTCCGATTGGAAAACAGACTCCCGCCTCAAAAAGGCTATTGTTATTATTTTATCATAAAACAGCCTCCATTACCACTGGGCGGGGCGCCCGGGGGCCCCAAAATGTGCTATTTGGGGTGTGCGCCGAAAGTATCGTGGTGGATGACATTCCCTTTGATGTGGTGCCCCTTATCCAGCAGCTTGCGGGCGCGGCGGTTGGCTTTGGTGTCAAAAATCACGGAAAAATCATAGTCGGGCGGGTAGAGCATTTCCGCCTTGGTGATGATGGCCAAGCGTTTGTGGGGAATCCACCGCTTTTCGCCCTGCACCTGCACACCCACCTCCCCCTGGGTATTGGCCGCAGCAAAAACAATGCCGTGCGCGCCGCCGGGCGAGATGGCCACGCTGTCGCCAACCCCAAAGCTGGCGGCATGTGCGTCTACCGGTTTGGGCTTTATGGCCGACTGTATGCGGCCGGGGCTGTGCCGGGCCGGAGAATTGCTTTCACCTACCTGCCGGATACCGGCAAAATCCCGTTCCGCCGGTACCCCGCCGCCGCTGTAGGCCACCTGCTCGGCCGCTTGCAGCAGGGGCGCGGGCAGGCCCAGCCGCTGCGCAATATACAGCGCGCAGCTTTCGCCGGCCTGCCCCACCTCCAGGCGGTAGGTGGGCTGCAGGGTTTCACGGTCGAACGCCATGCGGGCATTGGTAAAGCCTGCCGCCTGGCCGGCATATTGCTTCACCTCGGGGTAGTGGGTGGTGGCCACCAGCATGCAGCCGGTTTGGCGCAGGTGCTCCAGCACCGCCACCGCAATGCCCATGCCCTCGGCGGGGTCGGTGCCGCTGCCCAGCTCATCCAGCAGCACCAGGCTCTCGCCGTCGGCTTTTTGCAGAATGTCTATCACGGTGGTCATGTGGGCGGAGAAGGTGGAAAGGTTCTGGCTGATGCTCTGCCCGTCGCCCACATCGCACAGCGTTTGGCTGAACAGGCACAGCGTGCTCTCGGGCGCGGCCGTCACATGCAGGCCGCACTGCGCCATCAGGCATAACAGCCCCACCGTTTTAAGCGCCACCGTTTTGCCGCCCGTGTTGGGCCCGGTAATAACAATGCCACGGGTTTGGGCATCCATGGCAAGGCTGAGCGGTACGGCGGCTCCGCGCGGCAGCAGGGGGTGGCGCGCGGAAACCAGCTCCAGCCGCCGGTCCACCGTCAGGTGCACGGGCCCGGCATCCATCTCCGCGCTCAGCTTGGCCTTGGCAAACAGGAAATCCAGCGTTTCCATGGCCTGCATGTTGGTGCGTATGGGCGCCGCATGCGCGTCGATGAGGGCCGACAGGGTGTACAGCACCTTGCGCACCGCGTTTTCCTCTTCCATGCGCAACACAGCGGCCTCATTGCCCAGCTTAGCCACAGAGGACGGCTCTATAAAAACGGTGCCGCCGCTGCCGGACATGTCCACCACTGCGCCGGCCACCTTGCTTTTGTATTCGCGGCGCACCGGCAGCACATACCGGCCGTTGCGCTGCACCGCGCTGCCGTCGCTCAGCCATTGCTTGTGGCTTTGCACCAAGGACGCCAGCTTTTGCTGGATCTGCGCGGTCATCTGCTCCAGCTTTCTGCGTATGGCCCCCAGCGCCGAGCTGGCGCGGCTGTCCACCTGCCCCCCGCGGATGCACTGGTCGATCTCATCCGCCAGCGCGGGCAGGGTGTCGAAACTGGCCGCGTAGGAGGCAATGACCTCGTCGGCGCTTTCGGCGCGTTTCAGGTAGCTTTGCATGCGCTTACAGGCCACCAGGAACTGCCCCACCCGGGTAATTTGCTCGGGCACCAGCATGGCGCCGGCCTTGCACAGGGTTAAAATCTCGTCTATATCCGCCATGGCGGTAAGGGGCGGGCTGCCGCCGGTGTCCAAAATGCGCCGGGCGCGTGTGGTCTCATCCAGCTTGCGCCGGCAGGCCGTTTCGTCCAGGTCGGGGGCCAGTGTCAGGCAGCGCTGCCTGGCGGCGCCGCACAGGGCGTGTTCTGCCAGCATCTCTCTAATGGTGTTGAATTCGAGTTTATTGTAAGTGTTATTTGTCATGGGGTTTCTCCTTGTTCCTGGTGGCCCATCCCCCATTATGGCACGCAAAAAGCGCAGGCGATAATCCGCTGCGCTTTACCAGTAAACACCTCTACTTAAAAAGCAAAAGGCGCACCGATGCGGCGTGGCAAGCGTGTTTATAGGGGCAGGCAAACTACTGCCGCAGCCAAGCTGCCAGCAGTGTGCATTGGTGGCTTAGATAGCCACACGCTCCATATAAACCGCGACCGACATCAATACGTCCCTTTCATGCCCCGTTTTACACAGGGGTTATTTCTTCCGCATTATAGCAAGGCCCTGCTTTTTTGTCAAGCGCCGAAAGTGAAAGAGACATTCCCCTACAAAATAATATGCTGTTGAGGGCTTGACAAGGCGTTGTCTATAGCATATTGTGTATATACACACGTGTAACTGCACACAAGAATGGAGGCCTCTATGTCGTCACAAGCAATCAAAGAATACGGCCTGAGCCTTGGCTTCACCGATGTGGGCATCACCTCTATCGGCAGCCTGGCGGGCTACCTGGAGGAAGTGTATGCCCGCGGCGACAAGTACAGCGTGTTCCATAAGATACTCTCCGAGCCCGTTGAGCAAACCATGCCGTGGGCCAAATCGGTGGTGGTTACCGTGCTGGACTATTTCACTGCCGACGCCCCCGAAGCGTTGCGTGAGATGATTGGCAAGCTCTACCTGGCCCGGTGCTACACACCGCCGCCCGGCACCCTGGCGCACGCCCGCCTCCAGCTGATGCAGGACTTTTTGGCCGGACAGGGATATGCGGTGAAAATTGGCGGTTTCAACATTCCGGCCCGGTGGGTGGCTGCCCGGGCCGGCGTGGCCAACATTGGCAGGAATACCTTTGCCTATGCCGACGGCGCGGGCAGCTATATTGTGATAGATACCTTTGTGGTGGACGCCGAGCTAGACTACGATACGCCGACCACGGCCAACCGATGCCCCCCAAACTGCACCGCCTGCATAGACGCCTGCCCCACAAAAGCGCTGTACGCGCCCTTCAAGCTGGACCCTGCCAGATGTATCGGCTTCAGCAACTGGATGCGCCGCGACGGCATGCCCACGCTGTCCGCGCACATCCCGGAAGAACTGCGCGCGGGCATCGGGTGCAAAATCCACGGCTGCGATATCTGCCAGGACGCCTGCCCCCGCAACCAAAAGAAGCTGCGGCAGCCCAAGCCCGCCGACCGTTACCTTGCGCAGCTGGCCCCCGGCCTCACTCTGCCGGCCATCCTCAACATGAGCGACGAAACCTATACGAAACGTATAAAACCGATCATGTACAACTATATCCGCGACAAGCGTTATTTTATGCGCAACGCCGCCGTGGCCATGGGCAATGCCCACAATGCCGGCTATGTGCCCGCGCTGGAAACCGCCCTGCAAAACCCCGACGCCCTGGTGCGGGAATACGCCGCGTGGGCGCTGGGCCAGATAGGCGGCCCTCAGGCCGAAGCGGCGCTTGCGGCCCACCTGCCCGGCGAGGCATGCGACGACGTAAAACAGGCCATCACCCACGCGCTGGCCCATGTTTAAGCGTGGCACAGAAAGGCAGCCTTATGCGAAAACCTGACACCCGCCAAACGCCCTGCCACTGCATCCAGGTGCGCCGGGCCGCAGGTGCCCTCACCAAGCTCTACGACAAAGCGCTGGAGCCCGTCGGCCTCACCGTCAGCCAGTTTTCACTGCTGAATGACATCCGCGCGCTGGGGCCCTGCAGCAAGAGCGCCTTGGCCGATTATACCGGGCTGGAGCGCACCACCATCATCCGCAACCTGGGCCCCCTGCGCGCACGGGGGCTGGTGGCGGAAGCGCCGGCCACCGGCAAACGCAACGCGCCGGCGGTACAGATAACCCATGCGGGGAAAGCCGCCATTGCGAAGGGCATAACCCCATGGCAGCAAGCGCAGGCGAAAGCGAAAGCGGCCATTGGGCCGAAGCGTTTGGAGGACTTTATCCAAACACTGAACAGCCTTGAGGCTTTGGTTTGAGGGTTATACTAAAACCCCTTCAAAACCGAAACGGTTTTCAAGTGGTTTGACTATATTGACTTTTCCTTCCTCTGGCAAAACCATTGCAAGGCAAAACCCGGTACCCATAAAAAGGGTACCGGGTTTTTAAGTAACTATTGCTGCTGCTTAAAGGGCTGTGGTGCCGCCGTCCATCAGCAGGGTGGCGCCGGTCATGAAGCCGGAAAAGTCGGACGCCAGGAACAGCGCGCCGGCGGCAATCTCGGAAATCTCGCCGCTGCGCCGCAGGATGGTGGCCTTGACGATCTTGTCCCACGCGGGGGTGCCCAGCACGTCGTCGTTGATGGAGGTGGCCACATAGCCGGGGCACAGCGCGTTCACGGTAATGCCGAACCGGCCCCACTCGCCGGCCAGGGTTTTGGTCATGTTCACCACGCCGGCCTTGGCGGCGGTGTAGGGCGCCAGGCCAATGGCGCCAATAACGCCGGCCGCGCTGGCCACGTTGATGACACGGCCGCCGTCGCCCTGCTTGATCATCTGGCGGGCGGCGGCGCGGGCGCTGTAGAACACGCCCTTCAGGTCGATGTCCACCACGGTGTCCCACTCTGCGTCGGTAAGGTCCACGGCTTTTTTGGTGTTGCCCACGCCGGCGTTGGCCACCATGATGTCCACGCGGCCCAGCTTCTCCACCACTTTGTCGATCATGCTGTCCACCTGGGCGCCCACCGACACATCGGTGGGGATGCCCATGGCGCGCACGCCCAGGCTTTGCAATTCTTTTTCCACGCGCTCGCAGTCGGCCACGGTGCGGCTGGCCACCACCACGTCGGCGCCGTAGTTGGCGTAGGTAAGGGCAATGCCATAGCCAATGCCCTTGGTGCCGCCGGTGATGACGGCCACTTTGCCCTTCAGGTCAAAATTGGGAATGGCGATATCCTGCATGTTATGTGTCATACTGCTGTTTCCTCCAATAGCTCATATTATTTGGCCAGGCCCCCCTATGGCGCCCCGCCTTGGTTACACAGGCTCAGGTGGTAATGCCGCCGCCGTCCACCACCAGCTCGGTGCCGGTGGTGTAGGCAGAGAAATCCGACGCCAGGTACAGCGCGGCGGCGGCAATTTCTTCCACATTGCCCAGCCGGCGCACCAGCGTTTTTTTCACCAGCTTATCGTACACCTTGGGGTCATCCATCACATCGCGGTTGATGTCGGTGATGACATAGCCGGGGCAGATGGAGTTGACCGTGATGTTGTAACGGGCCCACTCGGCGGCCAGCGAGCGGCTGAGGTTGATGACGCCGGCCTTGGCGGCGGTGTAGGCCGATATGCCCACCGCGCCCCGCAGCCCCGCGGTGGACGCCACGTTGATGATGCGCCCGCCACCCCCGGCGTCGGCCATCTTCCTGGCGGCGGCGCGCGCGGTGAGGAAAACGCCCTTCAGGTCCACGTCGATAATACGGTCCCACTCTTCTTCTTTCAAATCAAACGCGCGGTAGGTGGACGAGGTGCCCGCGTTGGCCACCATGATGTCGATCTTTCCCATGGTTTTCATCGTTTCGTCGATAAGCCTGTCCACCTGGTCGGCCTTGGAAATATCGGCCGGCACGCCCAGCGCGCGCACGCCCAGGGCCTTAAAGTCGGCGGCGGCCTTCTCGCAGTCGGCCGCGGTGCGGGCCGACACCACCACGTTGGCGCCATAGGCGGCATAGGCGGCGGCAATGGCATAGCCAATGCCCTTGGTGCCGCCGGTAACCACGGCCACCTTGCCGGTCAAATCAAAGCTGGGAATGGGCACATTGTTCACGGTACGTTCCATCGTTGTTCCTCCTCCACATTTGGCGTATCTCTGCCATCTAATTGTCATCTTAATTGTTAAGCGCTGTCACATCTGCCCCTTATTATAATACACATTGGGTGCAATTACCATGCCCAATTTTCAAATAGCCACAGGTTATTCGCCGGCAGCCGCCGGGGCCAGCACCCATACGTCGTGCGCGCCAAAGCCGTACCACGACAGCGCGCCGGCGTGGGTGGCCACGGCGATGTCCAGATGCTGGTTCTTCACGGCGCTGCCGCTGTCCTCCACCCGGCGGATGCCCACGTCGCGGATATACAGCCAGGTGCCCGGCGGCAGCAGGTTCCAGTCGGCTGCCGCGGTAAGGCCCGGGGTGGGCACCGTGCCCGACGCCGTGACGCCGTTGCCCCCGCAGATGTGGGGGTATACCTCGCAGCAATAGGCGGTGTTGTGGTAAACGCCCAGGTATTTGGCCTCAAACTGCTGGGGGAATTCTACCCCCAGCGCCGCGATGCGCTCCACCTCGGCCTGCAGCGCGCCGGCTGCCACGGGCGATACGTCGGCCGCCATCAGGCCGGGCACCAGGTTGGGCAGGCCCACGTTGGCCGGCAGCTCTATGGGGCCGGAATAGCGCTCCAGCGGCCGGGGCGCCCTGTCGGGCTGCGGCTCGGCCAGCGCCTCGGGGTGGGCAGGCACCGCGCTGAAATCCGCCGGAGCAGCAGCCACCACAGAGGCGGGCAGCGCCAGGGCGGCGGCAGACGGCTGCGCGGCCGACACCCGGAACAGGTGGGTGACATGCATAAAATAAAAACAGGCCATCACCGCGAGGACAGACAGCAGGTAGATGCCCGCCTTGGCAGCGGTGCTTTTGCCGGCAACGGCGCGCACGGCGTCTCCCCCTTCCCTGTGTGGCGCTGAAATGGCGCGTAAGCAGGGTTAGTATACCATAAACCGCCGCCGAAGTGAAGAAAAGGCACGCCTGGCGGGCAGCGCGCCACAACACAAAACCCACCCCGGCGGGGTGGGTTTTGTTCCGGCGGCGCCGGGCGGCGCGCGTGGGGGCTGTGGGGCCCTGCAAGCGGCCCATGCACCGCAAAACGGTTTGCTTTGCCCACAAGCGGCATCAGGCGGGGTCGTCGTAAACCGGCTCCATCACCCATTCGCCTGTGTAGCTGTTTTCTGCCGCCGACCACCGGCTGGTCGTCACAAAGTCGTACAGCCGGGTCTCGTAGTTATCCACGGCGGCGCGGTCGTCCAGCCACAGCTGGTAAAAGGTGTCGCCGTGGTAGTCGTACGGCCAGTTGTGGGTGATGCCGCTTTGGAAGGTGGCGTAGTCGATGTGGGACACCAGCGGCAGCACGGCCTCCAGCGCGCGGCGGCAGTCGTCGGCAAAGGCCTCGGCTGTGGCGTAGTCGCCCTCCAGTGAGAGGCGAAACTGCACATACTGCACATCTGTCAGGGTTTTGGGCGTCAGGTCGTCACCTGCCGGGCCGTAGTCCACGTTCACATACCACTCGGCCAGGTGGGGCGGCAGGCCGGCGGCCTGCAGCGCGGCGCTGCTCTCGGCCTCCAGCTGGGCCACCAGCCGGGCGTTGATACGCGGTATCTCCAGCCGTCGCTGCACAATCTGCGGCACCACGGCGGCCGTCAGGCTGGCGGCTATCAGCAGCAGGCTGATGAACACGCTCAGGCCGTCGAAGCGCAGCTTCTCCCGCTTGTGCAGCAGGTGGGACACCAGCAGCTCCACCCCCAGCAGTATCAGCACCACCGGCGCGTAGCGGGCAACCGCGATGATATCCAGCTGCGGCAGGAAGATGCTTAAAATGAGCAGCACGCCCACGGCGATGAGGCTGATGGCCATGGTGAAGGTGCCTACCCGGCGGCCCCGTTTTGTGCTGTCGGGCGGCGGCGCGCCGCCTGAAAAATCGGGCACCACCGGCGGGCTGTGCTGCGAAGGATAGGTGCCGGGCGGCGGCTGGTAGGGCTGCCGGGCTGCCGGCAGGGAGGCTGCTATCATGCCGCCGGCTTGGCCGGGGGCCGGGTTGTTCATCATGCTGCCCTCCTGTTTTTGCGCACCATGCACATCACCAGCAGCATGCCGCCGGCGCAGGCCGCCACCGCCAGCACGCGGCTTAAAAAGGAAAAGCGTATTTTGTCTTTGATGATGGCCATGCGGCTTTGCTCCTGAACGACCTCCTGCCGCCCCAGATGATGGATACTATTGGTCATGGTTTGTCCCCTCCTTTAAAATCCTGTATGTCGTCCTCGGGCGGCGGGGTGCGCTTGCCGCGCAGTGCCAGTATCCCCACCACCACCACCGCCGCGCCAATCAGCAGCGCCGGTATGCGGCTAAGCCAAACGGCCACTTGCGGGAAGGTTTGGTAAACGTCCCAGTAGAAGGTGTCGTAAAAGGTGTTGTACAGCACCAGCGCACCCACCACAATGAGCACCCAGCCCAGCACCTTGATGCCCCGCTGCCGGCCCGCAGCGCCCTGCCGCACCCAGCCGCCGGCCGGGATAGTATTATCCCCAAACGCGGCCCGCTGCTCGGGCGACAGGTTGCGGATGTTGAAGCTGTCGAAGAAGCTGTAGGCCCAAACCACCGGCAGCAGTATCAGCAAAAACTCCAGCCGTGCCAGCGCGGCCACCGCTATAACGGCGCAAAACCAGAACGCCAGCGAGACGCCCCGCCGCATATAGCCCTGGTACATCTGGCCAAAGCCGGGCACCAGGGCGCAGATAAAGGTCAAAAATCCATTCTTTTTCATTACTTTTCCTCCTGTTTGCGGTTCAGCCGGTGGCTGTTTGGTTCTGCTGTGTTTTATCCAAAAGCTTTCTCATCACGCCACGCTCTTTGGTGTTACGCCATTTTGGCGTTACGCCATTTTGGCGTTACGCCATTTTGGCGTTACGCCATTTTGGCGTTACGCCGCTTTGGCGTTACGCCGCTTTGGCGTTACGCTGCTTTGGCGTTGTCGTCATCTATGCCGCCGGGCTTCAGCTGGCCAAACAGCGCGTCCCGCTGCCGGCGGGTTTGCTGCTGTACGGGCTGCTGGCTGGTGGACGGCTTTGGCGCTGGCGCCGGCTCGGGCGCGGTGGGCTGGGGCGGCGCATCGTCCGGCTGCTGCGCGGCGGGTTCCGGTACAGTGGGCTGGCCGGGCTCGCCCACAAAAAAGCTGGTAATGCCCTGCCATATATTGCCCACCGCCGCGCCGATGCGGCTGCCAAAGCCGCCGTCTTCCCCGGTGGTATCGGGCTGGGCCGCCGGCGCTGTTTGGGCCTGCGGCGCCGGCTCTTCCTGCAGCCTGCCCACGCCGGGTAGCACCAGCGTGCCCACCATCCACATGGTTACGGCCAGCACGGCCGCGGCGGCCACGGTGCCATAGCGTGTCAATACCATGCGCGCGCCGCGGCGGCGTATGCGCCGCATCACCGGGTCTTTCAGCGGGGTTTCGGGGGCCAGCAGCGGTGTGTTATCCAGCAGGGCGGTGTAGCGCAGCAGGCAGGCGTCGCAAAACGCCAGGTGCTCGCTGGCCTCCAGGCTTTGCAGCTCGTCCAGGCCGCCCTCTATGACGGAACGCAGGCCCAAATCGGTCAAATGTCCGTCTTCTTTAAAAAGTGTCATTCGGGCCCACCTCCTTTCAGTTTCTGCTGCAGCATGCGGCGGGCGCGCCACAGCTGGGTGTGTACCGTTTTGGGTGGCCGCTCCAGCCGGTGGGCAATCTCCTCCACCGTTTGCTCCTCTAAAAAGTAGAGCACTGCTACTTGGTGGTACGGCTCTTTCAGCGCCCGGATGTCCCCCGCGATGCGCGCGGTCTCGTCATCGCTGATGGTCAGGTCCTCCGGCAGCGCCTGCCGGATGTACAGCACGTTGGCGGTCTCGGGCAGGGTGGTGTCGTCGGCGGCCTGCACCCGGCGGTTATAGGCGCTTTTTAAAAAGTCCTTCGCCTTGTTGGTGGCAATGCGGGCCAGCCAGGGTTTTTCGTTGCCGGCCGGGCAGGCCGCACGGTGGGTGTGGGCGGAGAGGAACGTCTCCTGGGCCAGGTCCTGCGCGGTGTGGTGGTTCCGGGTAAACTGGTAGCAGATGGTGTACACCAGCTTTTCGTATTGGTCTACCAATTGGCCAAATTGCCTGTCATTCATACACCGCTGCCACCACCTTCCCCCAGGCGGGGCGGCAAATCCCTGCCGCCCCGCCTGCCCCACACCCACGGTACGAGGCAGCCGGGCCGTTTTCTTCAAACGGCGCCCTGATTATTTCCCGGAAACCCAGATTCAACGCGCGGGATGCCGCCTTGGCGCTGAATGCGGGTTCTGCGTATAAAAATCAGCCACCCGCAATGGGTGGCTGATGGCATCTGTATGATACAACGTGTGGGCCGCGCATTTTATTTCCGGCCGGCGGCTATTCAGCCTCGGCTGCGGCCGGCGCGGCCGACAGCAGCGGGGCGGGGTCGGGCTCGTCGTCGGGCGCGGCGGCCGACAGCAGGGTGTGGTATTTCTCGCGGTAGTACAGGGCCAGCTCGTTGTAGCGGGGCACGTCGCCGGCGTGCAGGCTGCGGCGCAGCGCGTGCGGGTCCAGCGCCTCACCCTCTATGCTGATAAGCCGGGCCGCCACGTTGGAGCAATGGTCGGAGATGCGCTCGTAGTTGGTCAGCACCTCCAAAAAGATGATGCCGGCATCAATGTTGCACTCGCCCCGTTTCAGCCGCATGATGTGGCGCTCGCGCAGGGTTTCGCAAATCAGGTCTATGGTTTCCTCCAGCGGCTCCACCCGGCCGGCCTCCTCCAGGTCGTCCTGGGTGAAAGCGCCTATGGTCAGCGCGAACACCTCGCCCACCGCCGCGTTCAGCACCTTCAGTTCCTCTATGGCCTGGGCGGTGAAGGTAACGCCCTTGTCGTACACTTCGCCGCTGCGCTCCACCACGTTGATGGCATAGTCGCCTATCCGCTCAAACTCGGTAACAAAGGTGAGCAGGGTGGTCACCTCGCGGCCCTCGTATTCGCTCAGGTCCAAATCGTTCATGTGCACCAGGTAGTTGGTAATGGACACATCCAGCTTGTCTATTACCTCTTCCCGCTGCTGGGCCAGGCGGATGCCCTCCTCGTTGTTGGAGATCATCAGCGTGATGGCGTCCTGCTGGTTCATGTGGCCAAGGTCTGCCATTTGCTCCACCGCTTTGCGCGCCTGGGCAATGGCCACGGCCGGGCTGCCGTACAGGCGCTCGTCCAACACCACCGGCTCCAGCTCGGGGTGCACATCGCCCGGTTTTTCCCGCACGGTCCACTCACTCAGCTTTACCAGCACTTTATTGAAGGGGATGAACACAAGGGTGGTAACTACGTTGAAGATGGTATGGAAATTGGCAATATCGCCCATGTTCATCACGTCGTCCCAAAACGGCAGGCCGAACAGGGCTTTCCAGCCGTATAGCACGGCCATGAAAAGCGCGGTGCCAATGATGTTGAAGTACAGGTGGCTTATGGCCACCCGCTTGGCCGCGCGCGAGGCCCCCACCGAGGCGATGAGCCCGGTGGCGGTGGTGCCGATGTTCTGCCCCAGAATGATGGGGATAGCGCTGCCCCAGGTGATGGCCCCGGTAACGGTAAGCGCCTGCAAAATGCCCACCGAAGCGGACGACGACTGGATGACAGCCGTAACCATGGCGCCGGCCAGCACGCCCAGGAAGGGGTTTTCCAGGGTGCTGAAAAGGTTGATGAACCAGGGCAGCTCCCGCAGGGGCGCCACCGCAACCTCCATGGCCTGCATGCCGGTAAACAGCACCCCAAAGCCCAGCAATATCTGGCCAATGTTCCGCTTTTTGGCGCTTTTGAAGAACATGAATAGAACAATGCCCACAATGGCGGCTATTGGCGCCAGGGTGGTGGGCTTCATGATCTGCAGGAACACATTGCTGCTGGAGATGTCTGACAGGCGGATGATCTGCCCGGTAACGGTGGTGCCGATATTGGCGCCCATGATCACGCCCACCGCCTGGGCAAACTTCATGATGCCGCTGTTCACCAAGCCGATAACAATGACGGTGGTGCCCGAGGAGGACTGGATGAGCGCGGTGATGCCCGCCCCCAGCAGCACCCCCTTCAGCGGCGAGGAGGTCATGCGCTGCAGCACACTTTCCATCTTGCCGCTGGCCGCTTTTTCCAGGCCGTTGCCCATGGTGGTCATGCCATACAGGAACAGGGCAAGCCCGCCCAGCAGCGCAATGACATCGAATATGGTCATGATTGCCTCCCCACAATGCGCCGGCCTTTTGCCGCTGGCCGCTTTCCCCCAGGGTAAGTGAGATACTCAGGTATTGCCGCATTTCCAGCTTTGAATATTGTACTTATTATAGCAAAGAAATTTCGCCCTTCGCAAGGCGCCGGGGGTTCTTTTGTTGCGCTGCCTGTTTTTGGGGCGCTTAGCCGTGTATAACTGGTGATATTCACATATTAGCAAAAGCTAACTTTGCGTTATGGCGCCACTCTTAAACACGCCCAAAAAAGTCGCAACATCGTTTGCCCCCATACGCCAAATTATGCTATACTTATTCGGGTTTAATAGAAGCATGCAAAGGATGGTGCCACTGTGACACAGGCGGAACTGATAGAAAAAATCGACGCGTTTATCGCGCTGCACAAGGACGCTATCGTAGAGGATATTGCCGCGCTGGTGTCCATTCCCAGCATACAGGGCCCACCGGAGCCCGGCGCGCCCTTTGGCCGCGGCGTGCGTGTGGCGCTGGACGAAGCGCTGTCCATCGCACGGCGCATGGGCCTGGAAACCCACGACGGCGACGGCTATGTGGGCTGGGCCGAGCTGCCCGGCCGGCAGGCGGGGCACCTGGCCACCATCACCCATGTGGACGTGGTACCCGAGGGCGACGGCTGGGACGACTACCCCTTCCAGCTGCGGCAGCGGGGCGACTGGCTTATTGGCCGCGGCGTGGCCGACGATAAGGGCCCCGGCGTGCTGTGCCTGTACGCCGCCTGGTTCCTGAAAGAGTTGGGAATACCACTGCGCTACAGCCTGCGGGTGCTGCTGGGCTGCAACGAAGAAAGCGGCATGGAGGACCTGCCCCACTACTTCAAGCACAACCCCCAGCCGCTGTTCTGCTTCTCGCCCGACACCGACTTCCCGGTGTGCAACGGCGAAAAGGGCCACTTTGGCGGCCAGTTTGTCTCGGGCCCGCTGCAGGGCAGTATTTTGGAATTCAACACCGGGCTGGCCCCCAACGTGATACCCGGGCAGGCCGCCTGCCTGATAGACGCCGACCCCGCCGCCTTGAAGCCCACCGCCCATGTGGCCATAACAGGCGAAAACGGCAAGGCCCGCCTGGCGGCCACCGGCATTGCCGGCCACGCGGCCAAGCCGGAGGGCACGCTGAACGCCATCGGCCTGCTGGTGGACTACCTGCTGGGCAACCAGCTGTGCAGCGAATCCGAAAACACCTTCCTTGCGTTGATGCGCCGCATCCACATGGCCAGCGACGGCGCGGGCCTGGGCGTGGCCTGCCAGGACGATGTTTTCGACGCGCTGACGGTGAACGGCGGCGTGGTCAGCCTTGAAAACGGCCGCCTGAGCCAAAGCCTGGACATCCGCTTCCCCACCGCCACCACGGGCGACGCGCTGAAAACGGCCATGGCCGCCGAGGCCGCCCGCCACGGCGCCGCCTTCCGGCCGGGGCGCATCAGCGAGCCGTTCTACATCCCGGCCAGTTCGCCCCCGGTGCAGGTGCTGATGAACGTGTACAACGAGGTGACCGGCCGCACCGACAAGCCCTACACCATGGGCGGCGGCACCTATGCCCAGCACTTTGCCTGCGGCGTTAGCTACGGCTCGGGCGATTTGGCCAACCCCCTGCCCAGCTACTGCGGCCCCGAGCACGGCGCCAACGAGGGCGCCTGCCTGCCGGACCTGCTGCTGGCGCTGAAAATCTACATTCTGGCGCTGTGGCGGCTGCAGGACGTTGACTTTGACTGAACCGGCCTGTCTTGCAAAAGATTAAGGCGGTACGGCGGCAAACCCATTGCCACCGCCCGGCCCGCACGCTATACTGAAAGCAGCCAACCCCCGGCGCCCCCCCTGCGGGCCGCCGCAACGTATACTCTTCCAAAAGAAAGGACGGCACCAATGAACAAGCTTGGCAAAAAAACGATAGATGATATTGACGTGACCGGCAAGCGTGTGCTGGTGCGGGTAGACTTCAACGTGCCCATGAAGGATGGCAAAATCACCGATGACAACCGCATTGTGGCGGCGCTGCCCACCCTGCGCAAATTGATTGAAAAAGGCGCGAAGCTCGTTCTGTGCAGCCACCTGGGCAAGCCCAAAACGCCCGACCCCGCGTTCTCGCTGGCGCCCTGCGCCGCGCGCCTGGGCGAACTGCTGGGCAAACCCGTAACTTTTGCCGACGACGACACCGTGGTGGGCCCCAACGCCCGCGCCGCGGTTAGCGCCATGCAAAACGGCGACGTGGTGCTGCTGCAGAATACCCGCTTCCGCCCCGAGGAAACCAAAAACGCGCCCGCCTTCAGCCAGGATTTGGCCAGCCTGTGCGACGTGTATGTGGACGACGCCTTTGGCTCGGCCCACCGGGCGCACTGCTCCACCGTGGGCGTTACCGACTATGTGAAAACCACCGCCGTGGGCTACCTGATGGGCAAGGAGATAGAATACCTGGGCAACGCGGTGAACAACCCCCAGCGGCCCTTTGTGGCCATACTGGGCGGCGCCAAGGTGGCCGACAAGCTCTCGGTGATAGACAACCTTTTGGGCAAGGTGGACGTGCTGATCATTGGCGGCGGCATGGCCTATACCTTCCTGAAAGCCCAGGGCATGGAGGTGGGCAAAAGCCTGGTGGACAACGAAAAGCTGGACTACTGCCGCCAAATGCTGGACAAAGCCGCCGAAAAAGGCGTAAAATTGATGCTGCCGGCCGACACCGTGGTGAGCGAGGGCTTCCCCGAGCCCATAGACGCGCCCATTACCGTGGATGACGTGGGCGCCAACGAGATACCGCCCGAAAAGCGCGGCCTGGACATTGGCCCCTACACCCGCAAGCTGTTCAGCGACGCCATTGCCACCGCCAAAACCGTGGTGTGGAACGGCCCCATGGGCGTGTTTGAAAACCCGGTGCTGAACAAGGGCACCCTGGCCGTGGCCACCGCCATGGCAAACGCGGGCGCCACCACCATCATTGGCGGGGGCGACAGTGCCGCCGCCGTCATCCAGCTGGGCCTGGCCGATAAAATGACCCATATCTCCACCGGCGGCGGCGCCAGCCTGGAATACCTGGAAGGCAAGGAGCTGCCCGGCATCGCCTGCATCCAAAACGCGTAAGGCACCCCTGCCGGGCAGGGTTTACAGTTTAAATGCGTGTATACCCCCAAGAGGAGGAACCCCCTATGAAATGCAACAACTGCGGCGCCTATGTGGCCCCGCAAGACAGCAACTGCCTCAGCTGCGGCGCGCTGCTGGAGGACGGCCAAACCGTGGGCGCGCAGGCCCAGCCCGCGCAAGCAGCACCCCCGCCCCCACCAACGGCCTGGAGCGCCCCGCCCACCGGCAGCCCCTACGGCGTCATCCAGCCGCCCCCGCCCTTTCCCGACGAGCCGCCGGCACCGCCCACGGGCGGCACCTACCCACCGCCCCAGGCCCCGCAGGCCGGGGAATATCCGCCGCCGGTTGCCCCACCGCCGCCCGTGAACAATTATTACGGCGCGCCCCCGCCACAGCCACCCTATCCGCCCGACTACTACCCCTCCCAGGTACAGCCCAAGGGCACTGCGCTGGTGCTGGGCATCGTGGGCGTCATCTTCGCCGTGTTGTTCCCCCTGGTCACCTACTGCACCTCCATTGTTGGGCTGGTGATGGCCATCAACGCCCGCAAAACCGGCTTTTACCGGCCGGCCGCCCTGCCGCTAAACATCGTGGCGCTGGGGGTAGCCTTGCTCAACTCCATAGGCGGCTGCCTGCTGAACGCGTCGATTTATTCCTGGCTGTATTAGTACTTAATATAGGGCAGGCATTTTGCCACCCGCAGGGAGGGAAATAACCTATGGATAAAAACAAACGCCGTGCTGTGATTGCCGGCAACTGGAAGATGAACAAAACCCCCGCCGAAGCCGCCGCGCTGATGGACGCGCTGCTGCCCGCCGTGGCCGGCGCCGGCTGCGACGTGGTGGTGTGCCCGCCCTTTGTGGCGCTGCCGGCCGTGCTGGACAAAGCCCGCGGCAGCGCCATTGCCGTGGGTGCGCAGAACGTGCATTTTGAGAAGAGCGGCGCTTATACTGGCGAGATTGCCGCCGATATGCTGGCCGAGCTGGGCGTGCGGTACGCCATTGTGGGCCACAGCGAGCGCCGGCAGTACTTTGGTGAAACCGACGAAACGGTGAACAAGCGCGCCCGCGCCGCCGTGGACGCCGGCCTGTGCGCCATCATCTGCGTGGGCGAAAACCTGGCCCAGCGAGAGCAGGGCGTCACCGAGGATTTGATACGCCTGCAAACGCGCGTTGCGCTGGGCGGCTTTACCGCCGAGGATTTGAAAAAAGTCATCATTGCGTACGAGCCGGTGTGGGCCATTGGCACCGGGCGCACCGCCACCGCCGCCCAGGCCGAGGAGGTGTGCGCCGCCATTCGCATGCTGCTGGCCGAGCTGTACGGCCAAAAGGTGGCCGACGGTGTGAGCATCCAGTACGGCGGCAGCATGAACGCCGAGAACGCCGCCGAGCTGCTGGCCCAGCCCAACGTAGACGGCGGCCTGATAGGCGGCGCCAGCCTGAAGCCGGCCGACTTTGGCGCCATTGTGAAGGCCGCCGGCGTATAGGGCACTTTAGGGCAAAATTTGGCTCGCACCGCAGCATCTTGCCATTAGAACGATGCTACGGCGAACAAATTTTCCCGCGCCCGGCGAACCAAACAGCGCAGCTGTGCAGCGTGAGCCGCAAGAGCGCGCTGTAAGCGTGTGAGGCGTGGGTGGCGCGCGCCCAGCACCCGCTTGACGCCGCCCGCCGCGCCATGCTACACTGAATCAGGCACAAAGCCCCGCAATGCGGGGTTGCCCGCAAACCATGAGGAAGGGAGCGTACCACTATGTATAACAGCTGCTTGTGTTGTTGTATCATCAGGGCGTCGCTCCGTCTGGCAGCGGGTTAGTTTTGCTATAACCATGCCCGGGGCGAAGCCATTTTGCCCCGGGCATTTTTGTATATATTCTATCTACACGGCGCCGACGCTTCGTGTCGGCATGCGATGATTCTGGCAAAAATGCTGCGCATTTTTGCCAGAATCATCGGAAGGAGATATGTATGGGCCTGATGAGCGACGCGCGGAACATCCGCGACAAGGACCCCGCGGCCACCACCGTGCCACAGGTGTTCTTTCTGTACCCCGGCTTCCACGCGCTTATTTACCACCGGGTAAGCCGCTGGTTTTACCGCCACCACCGCCTGTTTTTGGCGCGCATGGTCAGCCAGTGGGGCCGCGGGTTCACCGGTATTGAGATACACCCCGGCGCCACCATTGGCGAGCATCTGTTCATCGACCACGGCGCCGGCGTGGTCATCGGCGAGACGGCCGTCATCGGCAACAATGTCACCATCTACCACGGGGTAACGCTGGGCGGCACCGGCAAGCATGTGGGCCGCCGCCACCCCACCATTGAGGACGACGTGCTGCTGGGCGCGGGCGTGAAGGTGCTGGGGCCCATCACGGTGGGCAAGGGCAGCCGGGTGGGCGCCAACAGTACCGTGCTGGATGACATTCCCCCCGGCAGCACCGCCGTGGGCAGCCCCGCCGTGGTGGTGCGGCAGGACGGCGCCAAAACCACCGCCGCCAGCGAAGAGCTGGACCAGCGCGACTACCCCAACGTGTTCGAGCTGCGTATACTGGAGCTGGAGCTGCGGCTGTCCGAGCTGGAGAAGGACACCAAAGACGCCCCCGGCGCCTAGAGTCTGTTTTCAAATGGGAGAAATGACCAAAGCCGAGCGGAGTTGGTGGCCCTGCAAGGCGCTTTTCCGCCGCAAACCTTGCTGGTTTGCAAGGGGAAGCAACACGGCAGGGGCGCCGAAAACGCTGGATTTGGACGTTTTGGAGATTTGAAAACAGACTCCAGGCCTGTTTGCTTTCGGCCCCGTATATCCATACAAACAACATAGCACCCTTGAAGCCCGCCTGGGTTTCAAGGGTGCTGCGTTTGCCTGTGAAATAATGCCGCATCAGCCGGGCTGCCGGGCCTTTTGGGCCGCAACCAGCAGCATCATCGGGCGGCGCAGCTCGTCCCGCATGCCGGGCACGGTGTCCAGCAGGTGCGCGGGCGGCTGTGGCTCCACCACGGCGGTAATGGCAAACCCTGTTTGCAGCAGGGTGTTCAGGCAGGTGGTAAGCGTTCTGTGGTATTTCACCACCGGTTCGCCCAAAAACACCGCTTCGCGCCGGCCCTCGGCAAAGTAATGGTCCACCGGCCAGTGGGCGGCGCTGCCGTCGGCGCCATAGCACCAGTCCTGCGGGCCCTGCGCGGTGAACACCGGGTGCTCTACCGAGAAAATGAAATCGCCGCCCGGCGCAAGGCAGGCGGCCACCCGCCGGCAAACCCCCTCAAAATCGGGCGTGTAGTGGAAAGCCAGCGAGCTGATGGCCACATCGAACGTATCGGCCGGGAAGCAAAGGTCCTCCATGGCCAGCCGCCGGTATTCCACGTTGGGAAAAGCCGTTTTCTCCCGGGCCACCGCCAGCATCTTTTCCGAGATATCGGTGCCCAGCACACAGGCCGCGCCCTGCCCGGCCGCATAGAGGCAATGCCAGCCAAACCCACAGCCAATGTCCAGCACCCGCTTGCCTTCCAGGGCGGGCAGCAGCTTTTGCAGTGCCTGCCATTCCCCCGCCGCGCTCAGCCCCTCTACCGAACGGGGAAACTGGCTGTATGCCTCAAAAAAAGCAGGGTCGTCGTACTTGTTCTCTTTCATACCGAAGCCTGGCCCTCGCCCTGGGCCTCCAGCGCCGCGCGCGCTTTGTCGCGCCTGGTGTTGATGAAATACAGCACGATATCGGTGGCCACCATGCAGAAGTTGATGATGTAGAAGATGACCACATAGGTGATGTTGCCGGTGGCAAACTTGGACCCGATGCCGCACAGGTAGCCAAAGTCTATGATAACCAAAAACAGCAGGCTTTTCCCCTTGGCCGTTTTGCTGCGCACACTGCGCACAATGGACGCCGGCCAGGCCGCACCAAACGACAACACCATGGCCACCTCAAGTAGTTCCGCAAACACACCAATTCCCCCTCTTGTGGCGGCCGCACCGCCGGTTTTCTGATAATTTGCCCTAAAAAGCCGGGGCGAACGGCTTGCCGTGCCCCGGGTATACCTGTGTTACACCCCTGCCGCGCAGGGTGTCGATGCTGGCCAGCATCTGCGCAAAGTCCTCGGCAATGTGCGCCGGGCCGGGGCGCACAAAATTCATGAAGGTGTCGCCGGCTATCAGTGCGCCGTCGGGCAGCAGCACCCCCACCGAGCCGGCCGTATGGCCGGGCAGCGGTACTATGGCAGCCTCCACGCCGTAGGTTTCCAGGCTTTGCAGGCTCTCCAGCTTCACCGCTGCCGGCAGCCCGCTGTTGTCGCCCAGCTTGCCGGAAACCGCCAGCAGCAGCTTGCCCATCAGGCCCTTGCCCGTCATCGGGCGCATGGCGCCGGCGTCGGCGCTGTGCAGGGCCACCGGCACACCCAGCCGCTGGAAATAGGCCGCCGCGCCCGCGTGGTCAAAGTGCCCGTGGGTGAGGAGCAGCAGCCGCAGCTGCGCCGGCTGCACCCCGGCCTGCCGCAGCCCGCTTTCCAGGCGGGCTTCCGCGCCGGGGCCGCCGGCGTCCACCAGCACACTGCCGTCTTCGCCGCGCAGCAGATAGGCGTTCACCGTGCCCAGGCGCAGGGGGATAACCTCCGTCATGCGATTTCGGCCGCCCCCGGCCAGCCAAACTGCAGCACCGTCACCTGGTGGAACTTCTCGCCCGGCTCCATCAGGGTGGGCGGGAAGTCGGGCCGGTTGGGGGTGTCGGGGAAATGCTGCGTCTCCAGGCAGAAGCCGCTCCATTTGGCCAGCGGCACGCCGCCCTTGCCCATAGCCCTGCCGTCCAGCCCGTTGCCGGTGTAGAGCTGCACGCCCGGCTGGGTGGTGAAAACTTTTATGCTGCGGCCGCTGGCGGGGTCGCGCGCAAAGGCGGCCTCGGCCAGCATGGTGGGGCGCAGGCGGTCGATGACAAAGCAGTGGTCGTACCCGCCGGCCTGCAGCAGCTGCGGGTCGCGGGCGTTTATGTCTTGCCCAATGGCCTTGCCGTGGGTAAAGTCAAACGCGCCGGCGGCCTCGGCCAGCCGCCCGGTGGGCAGGTTTTGGGCATCGGCTTCCAGAAACAGCCCGGCGTGCAGCGTCAGCTCCTGGGCCAGCACATCACCGCTGCCCATGCCGGCCAGGTTGAAGTAGCCGTGGTTGGTCAGGTTCAGGTGGGTGGCGGCGTCGCTCACGGCGCGGTAATCCATCACCAGCTCATTCTGGTCGGTCAGCGTGTAGAGGATCTCCAACTGCACCGCGCCCGGGAAGCCGTCCTCCCCGGCGGGCGAGGTGGCCGAGAACGCCACGCAGCTGTTGCCGTGCACCTCGGCGCTGAACACCCGGTTGTGCAGGCTGCCGTGCAGGAAGTTGGGGCCGTCATTGGCGGTAAGCGGGTGCCTTGTGCCGCGCAGCTGGAACGCCGCGCCGGCAACGCGCCCGGCGTAACGGCCCGCCAGGCTGCCCTGCCAGGTGCTGTCGGCCTCGTAGCCGGCCAGGGTGTTGTAGCCCAGCAGGATATCGGTTTTATCGCCGGGGTCATCAGTGGGCACCAGCACATGGGTCAGCCGGCAGCCGTAGCTGATGCACCGCACCTCCAGCCCGTGAATATTGCGCAGGATGAAGCTGTCCACCTCTTCGCCGGCGGCGGTTTTACCATACAAAATACGTTCCACGGCAGGGCCCTCATTTTTCTAAAAAGCGGCGGTGTTTGTTGTCTTCTATTTTCTCCAGCTGGTGGTAGATGCGCTGCATCCGGTCATCCAGCTCGGCAATGTTGTCGGCGCAGTCGCGCAGCTCCAGCACAATGTCGCGGTTGATTTTGGCCAGCGACTTGTAGCGCAGCTCATGCTCCAGGCTGGCCCAAAAGTCCATGGCGATGGTGCGTATCTGTATCTCCACCGGCACCATCTCCTTGCCGTCGGAAAGGTTTACCGGCACCTTCACCACCACGTGCAGGCTGCGGTAACCGTTGGGCTTGGGCCGCTTGATGTAGTCGTGTGCGCGCACCATCTCAATGCCGTCCTGGCTGCAAAGCAGATCGGCCAGCTGGTAAATGTCCTCCACATAGGGGCAGATCACCCGCACGCCGGCAATGTCGGTCAGCTCGGTGCGCATCACGTCGATGCTGGGGCTCAGGTTGCGCCTGCCCAGTTTTTCCAGCATGCTTTGGGGGCTTTTCAGCCGGGTTTGTATGGTGTGTATGGGGTTGCGCTTGTGCCGGTACTGGAACTCGTCGTCCAGTATCTCCAGCCGGGCAATCACCGAGCGCAGCGCGCTGCGGTAGAGCACCTGCATGTCGGTATACTCCGCCACCAGCTTTTCCATCTCCTCGGGCGAGACGTTCAGCCGCTCGGCGGCATACTGATGAAAAGGCTGGTTCCCGTTTATTGCTTTGTCCATACCCGCATTCAGCTCCCGTTTTCAAGAATTGCCGGTTCCGGCCCCCTGTACGCTCCGCAAAGGCGCCGGCCAAAGCCGTCTGTCCGGCGGCTTTCTATACGCTACGCACCCGTATCTTCCACGCCGCTCGATGCATCCCCGCCCGCCGCCAGCGGGTAGCTGCCGGCGGTGATGCCCACCACCTGCACCGCATTTTTCGGCCGGCCGTCGTCATCCACCGAGACGTTCGCGATGGCGTCCACCACGTCCATGCCGGCGTACACCTGGCCAAACACGGTGTCGGTGTTGTCCAGGTAGGGCGCGCCGCCCGCCTGGCGGTAGGCGTCCACCACAGCCTCGCGCAGGCCCGCCGCGCTCAGCTGGGCCAGGGCGGTCTCATCCAGGCTGTCCTGCGCGCTGGCCACAATAAAAAACTGGCTCAGGTGGGTGTCGGCCTCGCCGTCGGCGGCGGCCATGCACAGCGCGCCGGCGTAGTGGTGCAGCTTGTCGCTGCGCTCGGTGGCAAAGGGGCTGCCCCAAATGCTTTCGCCCCCAAGGCCGGTGCCGGTGGCGTCGCCCCCTTGCACCACAAAGCCCCGCACCACCCGGTGGAAGGTGGTATCGGCATAATAGCCACGCCCGGCCAGCGTGGTGAAATTCTCCACCGCCAGCGGGGCCAGCTGTGGGTACAGCACCACGTCTATGATCCCCATCGATGTCTCGATGCGGGCCACCGTATCGCCCTCGGCCGGCAGCCGGAACTGTATTTCTTCGCTGGCCACCGCCGCGCGCTGCGTACTGCCGCCGGGGGTGGGGGCGGCCTCGCTGAGGCTGTCGCCGCCGCTGGCCGCGGGGGCGCCGCAGGCCCCCAATAAAAGGCACGCCGCTGCAATGCAGGCTGCCTGCTTCATCCATTTTATCATGGTTTCATTATAGCACAATCATACCCCGGTTCAAATGCAGTTTGTGGCAGAGATTGCCCGCCGCCCCGCTCTGGCGCGAAAACTGTGCGCAGCAGCGAAAAGTATATCGCGCCCGTTTCACAATATTCCCATCCCGCGGGCCTGCCCCGGCGAGAGGCGGCATCCCCGGTTGACGACAGGGCGTGATTGGGGTATCATAAACTTGAAGGCGGCCCCCGGTTTGGCGCCTTGTAACAAAAGGAGACGCTGATGGCAGACGACAACCTGAACCTTGACGCTTTGGAAGACGAAGGCTATGATCCGGATATCCTGACGCTGGAGGACGAGGACGGGCGTGAGCACACCTTTGAGGTGCTGGACGCCGCCGACATTGACGGCCAGCGCTACCTGGCCGTGGTGCCCTACAGCGCCGACCCCGCACAGGCCCTGGCCGAAGACGCCGAGATGCTGCTGATGCGGGTGGGCGAAGACGCCGGCGAGGAATACCTGGATATTGTGGAAGACGAGGATGAGCTGCAAACGGTGGGCCAGGTGTTTTTAAACCGTTTGTCCGAGGTGTACAACATAGACCTGGACGCGCTGACGCAGGACCTGGACGACTGACCAAAACCCAAACAGCCGGCCTGCCTTGTGCGATTTGTTGCGGCCGTAATTATCCTACTGGTTATGAAACGGGAGCCCGGGTTGGCCGGTGGATGGCAGACCTCCCGGCTTTGCCGGATGCAGGGAGCGTGAAGCCTGCCATAGGGCACCCACCTGCTTGAAAGAGTGGGTATAACTAGGCCGCAGACGGCAAGGCGGGTCGTCTTTATTCATTTTCTGCTACAGCGCACATGCCTTATGCCTTTATTTATAGTTATTTACATATTTATAATAGCCCGGAGTGGCTTTTAGACTGACAAACCGAATTTATTGTTAAAAAATAGTCCAATTGCTGTTTTTACACTTGAAAAACCAGCGCGGGTGGAGTATCATGTTTCGTGCGGACACTGGGTGTCCGTGCGTTTTAATTTGCAATTATACTTTTTACACGGCGTGTATTATTGAAAATAGAGGGGGGTTCCCGATGGCCAACAACCGCAAAGCTTTGGAGATGGAACTGCGGCAGATCATCCTGGCCGACAGGATGGCTTCCGATATCATCCGCAACGCCACCGACACCCGCGCCCATATCGAGCAAAGCGCCGAAAAGCAGAAGGCCGAAATTTTGGCCGCGGCCGAGCGCAACCGCGAGGCCATGGCCCTGCAGGTGCAAAAGGAACAGGCCGCTGTGCTGGAAAAGCGCAAAGAGGAGACCCAAAAGGCTTTCCTGCAGCAGCGGCAGATACTGGAGCAAACCCTGGAAGAAAACCGCGAGGCCTGGGTGGGCGCTATCGTTGAACGCATCATTGGCGGCTAGCCGCTGCGCGGCTGGTCACTATACTATCAACCGCCAACGGAAAGGGGGCGCGCTATAATGGGTACCGGCAACCAGGCCATGATTCCCAAGGCCCGTGGCATGTTCGCCAAGCGCCCCTCCAGCGTCGACTATGAGGAGCTGATACGCCGGCGCACCGTGCCCGAGGTGGCCGCCCTGCTGAAAAAGCACCCCTATTTTCGCGACAGCCTGGCCACCCTCTCCACCACCGACCCCCACCGCGGGCAAATAGAAGAACTGCTGAACATGGACGTGTTCAACAAGTACGAGGCCCTTTTGCGGTACGATTTTGCCGACGACGGCTTTTCCGCCTATTTTTTGGACGAATGCGAAATGCGGGAGATTTTGAAAGCCCTGCAAATGCTGAGCATTGGCATACCCGGCGGCTATATGAACCAAATTCCCCCTTACCTGGTGGGCAAGCTGCACATCGACCTGTTTGAGCTGGCCGCCGCCACCAACTTCCAGGACCTTTTGCAGGTGGTGCGGCGCAGCATCTACTACCGCACCCTGCGCGGCCGCTTTTTGGTAGACCCCCTGCTGCGGGACTTTCCCATGACCGAGGCCATGATGCTCAGGCACTACTACGCCAGCCTGTTTGAGCGGATTGACCGCAGCCTGAAGGGCCGCGAGGCCCAGGCGGTGACCCACCTGTTCCAGCAGGAGGCCGAGGTATACAACCTGGAGCTGATTGCCCGCGTGAAGGCCTTTTTCCCCAATGTTTACAACAATGAGCAAATTCACCAGCTGCTGATACCCTATACCCACCGGGTGCCCAAATGGCGGCTGGAGCAAATGATAGAAGCCCGCGACCTGCCCACGCTGGCGTCGCTTTTCAAGCAGTCGAACGTCAACATCGACATTGAGAACCTCACCCTGGAAAGCCTGCCCACCAGCGGCTCGGGCGCGCTGTTCCGCTACGCACGCCGCATGCTGCATCTCTCGGCCGCGCCCAACGCGGCACTGGCGTGTTTCGTCAGCCTGGCAAAGCTCATCCGCCAGGATGTTGTGAACGTGATAGAAGGCGTGCGCTATTCGCTGGAGCCCCAGAAGATACGCGCTATGCTGTGGACGTAAAATCATTGGTGTTCCCGGAAAGGAGGTTCAAACTTGGGCGTTGCCAAAATGAAGTACCTGAACGTATACGGCCCGGAGACCGTGCTGATGAATACCCTGTTCGCCATTGCGCGCGCGGGCACTTTTGCGCCCGAGAGCGGTGAGGCCATCCATTCCGCCATCCACATTGGCACCAACCGTATCGAACCGGTGCTTACCAAAGCCAAGGGCCTGCTGAAAGACCTGGGCTATTCGTCGCTGGCGCAGGAGTATACCGGCCCCACCGGCGTGTACAAGCTGGACGAAGTGGCGGCGTATATTGAAAAATATGCCGTGGAGGTGGCCCGGCGCAACCAGCGGAAGATTGCCATTGAAAGCGAGCTGGAAGTCCAGGTGAAAACCGAAGGTCTTTTGAGCCACATGACCGACCTCGATATCAGCATGGACGAGCTGTTCCAGGTGGAAACGCTGAAACTGCGTATTGGCCGCCTGCCCAAAAACAGCTACGTGCGCCTGGCCTATTATGCGGAAAAAGGCTTCAACTTCACCTCGTACTTCAACTTTATTGTGTACGACTTTGACGGCGAATACTACTGGGGCCTCTACTTTGCCCCGCGCGACAGCGCCAAGGACATCGACGACATCTTCAACTCGCTCTACTTTGAGCGGGTATGGGTGCCCGACTTTGTGCAAGGCAAGCCGGAGGAAGCGCTGGAGACCATCCGCCAGCGGGAGGCCGAGCTGCGCCGCGAGCTGGCCGAGATTACCACGCCGGCCGGCATTGCCAGCGAGGAAGAGCTGGCACGCATCCAGGAGATGACCGCCTGGCTGGCCACCGTAAACCAGCTGTACGACATGCGCAAGTACGCGCTGGTATTCAACCACACCTTCTACATCAGCGGCTTTGTGCCAGCCGACGATTACCCCGCTTTCGAGGCGCTTATCGAAAGCATCGACACCGTGCACATTAAAGAGGCCGAGCAAAAGCAGGAGCTGCCCGAGAAACCACCGGTGAAGCTGAAGAACAACTGGTTCTCGCGGCCCTACCAGATGTTCACCGAGATGTACGGCTTGCCCACCTATGGTGAAATAGACCCCACGGCGCTGGTGTCCATCATCTACTCGGTGCTGTACGGCGTGATGTTCGCCGACATCGGCCAAGGCCTGGCGCTGGGGCTGGTGGGGTACTTCTTCATGTACAAAAAGAAGCACCTGGCCATTGGGCGCATCCTTACCCGGGCAGCCATTTTTTCCGTCATCTTCGGGGTGCTGTTCGGCAGCTTCTTCGGCATCGAGGGCGTGGGCGAGGGGCTGTGGCATTCTATGGGCATCGACTTTTTGCCCTTCCATGTGATGGGGGCCAGCAACATCACCCTCATCCTGCTGCTGGCCATTGGCATTGGCGTGCTTATCATGACGGTTTCGATGGTCATCAACATCCTTACCCGCTTCAGGCGGGGCATGAAGGGCGAGGCCATCTTCAGCCCCAATGGCATTGCCGGGCTGGTGTTCTACCTGGCGCTGGTGTTCCTGGTGGCCGACGGCATGCTGTTTGGCACGGGCCTGTCGGGCGGCTGGTGGTATGTCCCCTTCCTGGTTGTCATTCCCGCCGTGATGATGTTCCTGCAGGAGCCGCTGTCCCAGCTGGTGAACGAAGGCAAGGTGCACCTGCACAACGGCGTGGGCGACATGCTGCTCAGCAGCTTCTTTGAACTGTTCGTCACCGTGCTGGAGTACCTGTCCAACACCGTCAGCTTCCTGCGTGTGGGCGGCTTCATCCTGGTGCATGCCGGCATGATGACGGTGGTGATGACCCTGGCGGGTATGGCCAGCGGGCCGGTATACTATATCATCCTGGTCATCGGCAACATCTTTGTCATCGCGCTGGAGGGCCTGTTGGTGGGCATCCAGGCGCTGCGTTTGAACTACTACGAGGTTTTCAGCCGGTTCTATGACGCGGGCGGCATTCCCTTCACCCCGCTGCGCATCATACCGGACGCCGTGGAACTGTAATAAGCAAAGCCATGCACAACGGGTATTCAAGAGCTTGTTTAATGGTTCGTTCTTAGCATCACTTTACACAGAGAGCTTAAACAAGCTCTGAAGTTTTTAGAACATTACTGTATCGGAGGAACTGATATGAAATCCATCAAAAAGATCGGCCGTATACTATTTCTTGTGGGCATAATGGGCCTTTTGCTGTGCGCGTTTTCCACGGTGGTGTACGGCGCCGACGGCGGCGCGGCGGCAGTGGCCGACAGCACCGGCTTTGCCAAGGGCCTTTCTTACATCGGCGCGGCGCTCTCCACCGGCATTGCGGGCATTGGCGGCGGCATCGCGGTGGGCAACGGCTCGGCCGCGGCCATTGGCGCGCTTACCGAAGACCCCAAAAGCTTTGGTAAGGCCATCATCTTTGTGGCGCTGGGCGAGGGCATTGCGCTGTACGGCATGCTGGTCTCCATCCTCATCCTGAACGCCGGCTAAGAGGTTTGCAGCCATGAAGTACTTTTTGATCAGCGACAACATCGACACGCTGGCCGGCCTGCGCATGGTGGGCGTGGACGGTGTGGTGGTGCACGAGGAAAACGAAGTGCGCGACGCCATAGAGCGCGCCGCCGCCGACCCCGACGTGGGCCTGGTGCTGGTTACCACGCGCCTGTTTCAAAGCTTCAGCCATATGATTTTCCAGTATAAGCTGAACATGCGCCGGCCGCTGATTGTGGAAATGCCCGACCGCCACAGCGGCGACGACGTGGCCGCCAGCATGCGCCGTTACATAGAAGAAGCGGTGGGCATCAAGATTTGATTTTTGGGTCTCTTTATTTTCTTAATGAGATTTAACCCCGTAACACAGCAATGAGGTGAGCCGAGTGGATTTCAACCAGGTGGAGCTGCAACGCGAGACCCTGTTCAAAGACGCGGTGCTGAACGCCGCCGAGGACAAGGCAATGGAGATTATTGCCGACGCCCAAAAGGCCAGCGCCCAGATGCTGGAGGACGCCAAGCACGCGGGTGACGCCGCCGGCCACGAGCAGATGACCGCCAACCTGCAGCAAAACGCCGAGCGCGAGCACAGCGCCGCCATGCAAAGCATCAAACGGGAGCTTTTGCAAACCCGGCGCCAGCTGGTGGACGAGCTGTTTGCCGAGGTGGAGCAGCGGCTGGCCGATTTTGTGGCCGGCAAAACCTACGGCGCCTGGCTGGCAAGCAGCCTGAAAAAACACGCCGGGCTGGATGCCGGCAAAGACGGCATTGTGGTGTACCTGCGCCCGCAGGACGCCGGGGACCCCGCCGTGCTGGAAGCCCTGCCCGGCTGCCGGGTGGAGGCCGATGCGTCTATCCGCTTGGGCGGCGCGCGGGTAAGCAACGGCAGGGTGCTGTTTGACGACACCATTGACGCCGCCCTGGAAGCCGAAAAAACCAACTTTTACCAAACCAGCAAGTTGACCGTATAATGGCAAGCAAAGTTGACCGGAATGAGGTGCCAACCATTTTGAAAGATGTGATTCACTCGATCAACGGGCCGGTGGTTACCGTGGCCAACACGAGCAGCTTCCGCATGATGGAAATGGTGCATGTGGGCGACGCCGGGCTGGTGGGCGAGGTGATTTCCGTTAGCTCGGCCGCCACCACCATGCAGGTGTACGAAAACACCACCGGGCTCACCATTGGGCAGCCGGTGGTGGGCAGCGGCGCGCTGCTCAGCGTTACGCTGGGCCCCGGCATCATGAAGAATATCTTCGACGGCATTGAGCGCCCCCTGCCCGCCATGGAAACCCAGAGCGGCGCCTTTATTGCCACCGGCCTGCATGTGGCCAGCCTGGACGAGGCCCTGCAGTGGGACGTTACCGTAAAGGCGGCCGTGGGCGACACGGTAAAGGGCGGCGACATCATTGCCACCTGCCCCGAAACCCCGCTGATAGAACACCGCAGCATGGTGCCGCCGGGCCTGAGCGGCACCGTGAGCTGGGCCGCCGAAAACGGCAGCTACACCATCACCCAGCCCATCATCAAGCTGGTGGACGCCGACGGCGTGGAGCACGAGGTATGCCTGGCGCAGCGCTGGCCCATCAAAACACCGCGGCCGGTGGTGCAGCGCGAGGTAATTGCCCGGCCGCTGGTTACCGGGCAGCGGGTTATCGACGCACTGTTCCCCATTGCCAAGGGCGGCACCGCGGCCATTCCCGGCGGCTTTGGCACCGGCAAAACCATGACCCAGCACCAGCTGGCCAAGTGGAGCGACGCCGACATTGTGGTGTATGTGGGCTGCGGCGAGCGCGGCAACGAGATGACCCAGGTGCTGGAGGAGTTTGGCGAGCTGATTGACCCCAAGAGCAACCGCCCCATCACCGACCGCACCGTGCTGATTGCCAACACCAGCAACATGCCGGTGGCGGCGCGCGAGGCGTCCATTTACACCGGCATCACGCTGGCCGAATACTACCGCGACATGGGCTACGACGTGGCCCTGATGGCCGACTCCACCTCCCGCTGGGCCGAGGCTTTGCGCGAGATTTCCGGCCGGCTGGAGGAGATGCCTGCAGAAGAAGGCTTCCCCGCCTACCTGCCCAGCCGCCTGGCCGGCTTTTACGAGCGCGCCGGCACCACGCTGAACCTGAACGGCACCTCGGGCAGTGTGTCCATCATTGGCGCGGTTAGCCCCCAGGGCAGCGACTTTTCCGAGCCGGTTACCCAGAACACCAAGCGCTTTGTGCGCTGCTTTCTGGCGCTGGACAAGGCCCTGGCCTACGCCCGGCACTACCCGGCCATCAACTGGAACACCAGCTACAGCGAATACTACGAGGATTTGGACCCCTACTACATACAGAACGTGGGCAAGGACTGGCCCACCCTGCGCGGGCGCATGCTGGCGCTGCTGAACGAGGAGACGTCCCTGCAGGAGATTGTAAAACTGATAGGCACCGACGTATTGCCCGACGGCCAGAAGCTGACGCTGGAAATTGCCCGGGTTATCCGCACCGGCTTTTTGCAGCAAAACGCCTACCACGCCGACGACACCTTCGTGCCGCTGGAAAAGCAGCTGATGATGATGCGCATCATCATGTACCTGCACGACAAAACCCACCAGCTGGTGGAAAAAGAGGTGCCGGTAAGCGCCATGCAGGCCGCCGGCCTGTTCGACAAGCTGGTGAAGATGAAGTACGAGATCCCCAACGACCACCTGGAACTGTTCGACGACTACTACAAGGACATCGACACCATATGCAGCAAGCTGGCGGCCGAGCATGAAGACCGCCCCGGCGGCAAAACGCTGCAGGTGGTGGCCGGCGGCAAAAGCGGCACAACCACATAAATCAATCACGCATTATATAGGGCCAGCGCGGCGCCGCACAGGCGGGCGCTGGCCATCAGCAAAGGCAGGGTGACAGCCGATGGCAATGGAATATCTGGGCCTGGATGAAATAAACGGGCCGCTGGTGGTACTGGATGGCGTGAGCGGTGTGGCCAACGAGGAGATGGTGCAGCTGCGCACCCGCACCGCCGACGGCCGTGATGAAATGCGCCTGGGCCGTGTGGTAACGCTGGAAGGCGACCGCGCGGTGATTCAGGTATTTGCCGGCACCACGGGCCTGGGGCTGGACAAGGTGAACACCCGCTTCACCGGCAAACCCATGATGCTGCCGCTGGCCGAAGAACTGTTGGGCCGCATCTGCAACGGCGCGGGCGAGCCCATAGACGGCCTGGGGCCGCTTTACTCGGAGGAAATGCGCGACGTGAACGGCAGCCCCATCAACCCGGTAAGCCGCACCTACCCGCGCAACTATATCCGCACGGGCATCTCATCTATCGACACGCTGATTACCCTGATACGCGGGCAGAAGTTGCCCATTTTCTCGGGCAGCGGCATGAGCCACAACCGCCTGGCCGCGCAAATTGTGCGCCAGGCCCGCCTGGGCAACGAGGTGGGCGGCTTCGCCATTGTGTTCTGCGCCATGGGCGTTACTAAGGACGTGGCCGACTATTTCCGCCGCAGCTTTGAGGAAAGCGGCGCGCTTAGCCGCGTGGTGATGTTTTTGAACCTCTCCAGCGACCCCATCGTAGAGCGCACCCTCACCCCCCGCTGCGCGCTTACCGCCGCCGAGTACCTGGCCTTTGAAAAGGGCCTGCACATCCTGGTGGTGATGACCGATATGACCAGCTACGCCGAGGCGCTGCGCGAGTTCTCCTCCTCCCGCGGGGAGATCCCCGGCCGCAAGGGCTACCCCGGCTACCTCTATTCCGACCTGGCCAGCCTGTACGAACGGGCCGGCGTTATCAAGGGCAAGCCCGGCAGCGTTACCCAGCTGCCGATACTGACGATGCCCAACGACGACATCACCCACCCGGTGCCCGACCTGACCGGCTACATCACCGAGGGGCAGATTGTGCTGGACCGCTTTTTGGACCAGACCGGCATCTACCCGCCGGTTAGCGTGCTGCCCAGCCTTAGCCGCCTGATGAAGGACGGCATTGGCGAGGGCTACACCCGCACCGACCACCAGGACGTGGCCAACCAGCTGTTTGCCAGCTACGCCAAGGTAAGCGACGCCCGCGGCCTGGCCAACGTTATTGGCGAGGAGGAGCTGAGCCCCACCGACCGCCAGTACCTGGAGTTTGGCAAGGCGTTTGAGCAGCACTTCTTGAAGCAGGGGCAGGACGTGGATCGCACCATTGACGAAAGCCTGGACCTGGGCTGGCGGCTGCTGGGCATTCTGCCCCGCACCGAGCTGGACCGCCTGGACGAAAAGCTGCTGGACGAGAAGTTTGGCCCCGCCACCGGCAACGAGCCCCCGCCCCAAAACATACTAACCCCCCTTCCGGGCGGCAAGGCGCCCAAGCCCAAGCCCGACCCCCACATCGACATGGGCCCAGAAGGCCCTGCCACCTGATAGCCACCCCGGCAATTCTGCTGTAAAGGAGGTGCCCCGATGGCCGAACAAATGTCCCCCACCAAAGCCAACCTGATGGCCGCCAAAAAAAACCTGGAGCTGGCCAAGAACGGCTTTGACCTGCTGGACCGCAAACGCAACGTGCTGATGCGCGAAATGATGCGGCTGATAGACCAGGCCGTGATTTTGCAGCGCGACATCGGCGACACCTTCTCCCGCGCTTACAACGCCCTGCAAATGGCCAACGTGACCATGGGCGTGGAGGGCACGCTGGGCACCTATACCCCCGAGGAAACCGGCCTGCAAATTACCAGCCGCAGCGTGATGGGCGTGGATCTGCCCTCCACCAGCCTGGCCACCTCGCAGCCCAGGCCCTTTTACGGGTTTTGGGGCAGCAACGCCTACCTCGATTCCTCCTACATTCTGTTTGACCGCGTGAAGGAGCTGGCCGCCCGCCTGGCCGGCGTGGAGAACAGCGTGTACCGCCTGGCCGTGGCCATTAAAAAAACCCAGCGCCGCGCCAACATGCTGGAAAACGTGGTGGTGCCCCGGTACGAGGCCACCGTGCGGTTCATCAGCGGCGTGCTGGAGGAGCACGAGCGCGAGGAGTTTACCCGCCTGAAGGTGATCAAACGCGCCAAAGCCCGCCGGGCGGCGCAAGGGCGGTAAGGCTGCAACCGTTTGCCAAAAACACAAGGCTCAAGGCCAAAACCTTGAGTCTTTTTTAACGCGATTTCACAGCAGGACGCTTCCTGCCGCTTGCCCTGGCCCGCGCAAGCGTGTATAATATGGAAAGCTTGTTTTTCCATCGTTTAATGGAAGCCGGGAGAGGAAACCCATGCACTACCTGGATAACGCCGCCACCACCCAAATACACCCCGACGTGGCCGATGTGGTGCAGCAAACCCTGCGTACCCACTGGGCCAACCCCTCGGCGCTGTATGCCCCGGGCATGGCGGCCGAGGCCGTTATTGAAGCGGCCCGCGGCACGCTGGCTGAGGCGCTGGGCTGCCAGCCCAGGGAGGTGTTCTTCACCGCCAGCGGCACCGAGAGCAACAACATCGCCCTGCTGGGCGCCGCGCGCGCGCGCAAGGCCTGGGCCAACCACCTGGTAACCACCGGGTACGAACACCCCAGCGCCCAAAAACTGTTGGCCATGCTGGCCCGGCACGAGGGCTTTGAGCTGACCGAGATAAACCCCGGCCCCGACGGCCGTGTGGATATGCAGGCCATGGCGGACGCCGTGGGCCCCAAAACCGCCCTGGTGTGCGCCATGCAGGTGAACAACGAGACCGGCGCCCTGCTGGACGTGGCCGCGCTGGCCGAGGCCGTGAAAGCCAAGAATGCGCGCTGTTTTGTACATGTGGATGGCGTACAGGCCTTTGGTAAGCTGCCGGTGAACCTGCGCAAAACCAAGATTGACGGCTTTGCCGTGAGCGGCCACAAGCTGCACGCCCCCAAGGGGGTGGGCGCGCTTTACCTGCGGGACGGCATCAACATCCTGCCGCCCTTTGCCGGCGGCGGGCAGGAGGCCGATTCCCAGCACCGCAGCATCCGCCCCGGCACCGAGAATACCGCCTTCATTGCCGGGTTTGGCAAGGCCGTGGAGCTTGCCATGGCCCGCCGTGCGGGCGCTTACACCCACATCGCCCAGCTGCGCGAGCAGTTCCTGGCCGCATTCACCCGCCTGAAGGGCACGGCGGTACACTCCCCGGCCGACGGCTGGCCCGGCACCGTTTTCATTTCCATGCCGGCGGGCTTTAAAAGCCAGGTGATGCTGGAGCATCTTTACAACAAGTTTGGCATCTGTGTGTCCAGCGGGTCGGCCTGTTCGGGCGGGGCGGCCAGCCACACCCTTACCGCCATGGGCGTGCCCGCCGCCCAAATTGACGCCGCGCTGCGCATCAGCTTTTGCGCCGACAACACCCCCGAAGACGTTGACATCCTGCTGCGCGGCCTGCGCGACTGCCTTACCGCGCTGGCGCGCGGCTGCCCCGAATAGCGTGTGCACCCCACACCGGAAGGAACTGCCTGCATGAGAGAGATCATACTGGCCAGCATGGGCGAAATGACCCTGAAGGGCCTGAACCGCAAAAGCTTTGAGGCCGCGCTGCTGAAAACCCTGCGCCACCGCACCAGTGATTTGGGCCAGTGGAGCCTGCGCTCGGCCCAAAGTGTTGTGTATATAGAGCCGCAGGACGCCGCCGCCGAAGCCGCCATTGAAACCGCTTTCGAGCGCTGCCGGCAGGTGTTTGGCCTTGTGGCCCTCTCCCGCGCGGCCGAGTGCCCCAAAAACTTTGACGCCATTAGCCTATTGGCCGCCGAGTACCTGGCGCCCCAGCTGCGCGCCGCCGCCACCTTTAAGGTAAAGGCCAAGCGGGCCGACAAGGCCTTCCCCATGGACAGCCTGGCCATTGGCGCAGAACTGGGCGGGGTGCTGCTGGAAAAATTTCCCCATCTGCAGGTGGACGTGCACCACCCCCAGCTGGAGGTGATGGTGGAGATCCGCGAGCACGCGGCCTACATTCACGGCGGCAAGCAAAAGGCCGCCGGCGGCCTGCCCATCCCCACCAGCGGCCGGGCGGCGCTGCTGCTCAGCGGCGGCATCGACAGCCCCGTGGCCGGCTGGCTGATGGGCAAGCGGGGGCTTTCGCAGGTGGCCATCCACTTTGCCAGCCCCCCCTACACCAGCGCCCGCGCCGCCGCCAAGGTGGAGGCGCTGGCCCGGCAGCTGGCCGGGTGGCTGGGCCCCCTGCCCTACCACCACGTGCCCTACACCGACACCCAGGTGTATATGCGCGACAGCCTCTCCCGGCAGGACTATTTCACCGTACTGATGCGCCGCAGCATGCTGCGCATTGCGGCCATCATTGCCCGGCGGGAGCACTGCGCCGCGCTGGTAACTGGCGAAAGCCTGGCCCAGGTGGCCAGCCAGACCCTGCAGGCGCTGGCCTGCACCGACGGGGCCCAGGACCTGCCGGTGCTGCGCCCCTGTATCGGCATGGACAAAACCGAAATCACCGACTTGGCCCGCCACATCGGCACCTACGAGACCAGCATCCAGCCCTACGAGGACTGCTGCACCATCTTCACCCCGCCCCACCCCCGCACCAAGCCCCGCCTGCAGGACGTGCTGCGGCTGGAGGAGACCATGCCGGAGCTGGAGCGGCTGGAGGCCGAGGCGGCGGCTACAGCGGAGTTTAAGCTGCTGATGCCTAAATAGAGTCAAAGCAAGTGCCGTGCCCTTGCAACGTTGCCTGGCCGGCACTGGCAACGCTGCAAGACCAGGTAAATATTGCTTAGAGTATAAGAGAAAGGAGGCCCGTTTATGCGCGCAGAGATCATCTCCGTGGGCACCGAGCTGCTGCTGGGCGATATTGTGAATACCAACGCCCAGTTTTTGGCGCAGGAGCTGGCCTCTTTGGGCTTTGAGGTGTATTACCAGACCGTGGTGGGCGACAACGCCGGCCGGCTGCGGCGGCTGGTGAGCGAGGCCAAGGACCGCAGTGACGTGCTGGTGTTCACCGGGGGGCTTGGCCCTACCGACGACGACCTGACCAAGCAGACGGTGGCCGAGGCCTTTGGCGACGTGCTGGTGATGAGCGAGGAATGGCTGGCCCACCTGGAGGACATGTTCAACCGCCGTGGCCGCCAGATGAGCGACAACAACCGCAAGCAGGCGCTGGTGCCCCGGCGGGGCGGCATGCTGTTCAACGACAACGGCACCGCGCCGGGCGTTTACTTCAAGCTGGCCGGCAAGTACGCCTTTCTGCTGCCCGGCCCCCCGCGCGAGATGATGCCCATGTTCCGCGAGCACGTGGTGCCTATTTTGGAAACCTTGCAGGACAGCACCATACGCAGCATCACCCTGCGGGTGGCCGGCATAGGCGAGAGCGACCTTGAAAACCGGGTGCGCCAGCTGCTGGAAAACAGCAACCCCACGGCCGCGCTGTACGCCAAAACAGCCGAGGTGCATATCCGCATCACCGCCAAGGGCCCCACGGCCGAGATGGCCGATTTGATGTGCGACGAATACGCCCAGATGTTCCGCGAGAACTTGGGCGATTTGATATACGCCGAGGGCGACGAGAGCCTGGAGGAAACGGTGGTGCGCCTGCTGGCCGAAAAGGGCCGCAGCGTGGCTACCGCCGAAAGCTGCACCGGCGGCCTGCTGGGCGAGCGCATCACCTCGGTGCCGGGGGCCAGCGCGGTGTACGGCTTTGGGGCCATCACCTACGCCAACGAGGCCAAGCAGGAGATGCTGGGCGTGCGCGGCGGCACCCTGCGCAAGCACGGGGCCGTCAGCAGCCAGGTGGCCGCCGAGATGGCCTTTGGCGCCGCCAAAAAGGGCCTGGCCGACTACGGCGTGGGCATCACCGGCGTGGCCGGGCCGGACGGCGGCAGCGAGCAAAAACCCGTGGGCCTGGTGTATGTGGCACTGGCCGCCGGGCGCGAGGTGTTCATCCGCCGGCTGAAAATGCGCACGATGGGCCGCGCCTTTGTGCGCAGCTACGCCGCCCAGGTGGCACTGGACATGATACGCCGCAAAGCCGCCGGCATGCCCCTGCCCGAAGCCAAACGCTTTGCCAAAAGCCAACAGGCCGACTTTGAGCGGGTGGGCAAGCCCCGCCGCCGGGGCGGGGCGCTGTCCCGCGCCATACTGGCCGTGGTGCTGGTGCTGGCCGTGCTGGCCGCGGCCCTCTTTGGCCTGTATGCCACCCGGCAGGCGCCCGACGACAGCGGCACCAACATTGCCAGCAGCTACGCCGCGCTGCAGGGCCTGCGCTATGGCAGCGCCGAATACACCACCGCCGCCTGCGGGCTGGTGGCCCAGGCCGCATCGGCCAACCCGTCGGTGGTGGGCTTTGTGGCCTTGCCAAACCGCTTGGTGGAAGCCACGGTGGCCCAGGCGCATTTCTCCGGGCAGGGCGCCCTGGACACCGCCGCCCGGGAAGCCGGCATTGACAGGCAGGTGGTGATGGGCAGTGATGCTGCCCCCGCCCAGCCCGGCGCCAACACCGTGCTGCTGGGCGGCGAGGAGTTTGAAGCCCTGCTGGAATTCCGAAGCGGCGAAGACGCCTCCGAGCTCTCCACCTTCACCTATTACACCGAACGCCAAGCCCGGGTGTACCGGGTGTTTGCTTTTTATCTGGCCGATGACGGCGAGGCGCGCGGTGATGGGTTTGACCCCATCGTGGCCACCGTTTCTTCTTACAGCGACTTTTACGCCTACATGCTGGGGGCCAAAACCCGTAGTATCTACGATATTGCCATACCGCTGGCCCAGGGCGACAGCTTTATGACGCTGGAGGTGAACGACCCCACCGCCGAGGGCCGCCGGGCTTACCTGGTGGGCCGCCTGGCGCGCGCCAGCGAGACGGTGGACCCCACCACCTCCTTTGCCGCCACCGCTGGTACCCCGCTGATGCCCGCGGCCTGGTACACCCAGTACGACCTGGCCGCCCCCGATGAAACCGCCCTGTTTGCCGCCACCATGCGCGGCCTGATGACCGCCGGCGCCACCAACCCCGCGCTGCAATACGCCACAGGCATGCCGGCTGTGGACGCCTACCCGGTTATCCAGCTGCCCCTGGAAACGGTGGACAACGTGCAGCCACCGGCCAGCACGGCCTCCTCCAGCAGCAGCGCGGCGGCCAGCAGTTCCGGCAGCTCAGGCAGCAGCGCCTCTGGCAGTGACAGCTCCGGCAGCGCTTCAAGCAGCAACAGCAGCGATTCCGACAGCAGCGACGGAGACAGCACCAGCTCCTCCGCCAGCGACAGCGATGACGAGAGCGGCAGCAGTAGCAGCAGCGCGCCCATCAGCATCCCGTCGTCGGCCTCCATAGCACCCACGCCCATCACCCCCATTGCCCCCACGCCCCAGCCGCAGCGCCCCAGCCCCCACCGCATCACCGTAACCATGAACGGCGAGGTGGTTACCGACAGCGCGCTGAACATCCTGGCGCAGATTTGCCAGGCAGAGGCGGCCAACCTGGAGCCGGCGGCCATCCGCGCGGTGGCCGTGGCAGCCCACAGCTGGATCCTCTGCCAGCAGGGCGCGGGCATTGAGGCGCCCCGCGTGGTGGGCAGCGCCCCCAGCCCTGCCGTGCTGAACGCCGTGCGCGAGGTGGCCGGCGTGGTGCTGAGCGCCGACGGCGAGAACCCCGCCTTTACCCCGTTTTACCGGCTGGCCGCCACCGCCACCAACACCCCCGAAAACCTGTGGGGCGGCACCCGCGCCTACCTGGTAAGCGTGGACGCCCCCTACGAGCAGGCCCAGGAGGACTGGCGCCAGATCATCACCCTTGCCCCCGAGCGGCTGGCCGGGCTGGTGCTGCAAAACACCGGCATCGACCTTGCCACCACGGGCGAGCCCCAAAGCTGGATAACCGAGGTGATTCCCGCCAGCGGCGGCTATGTGAGCAGCCTGGTGCTGGGCGGCCAAACCGTCACCGGCGCCAATTTTTGGGCCGATATTTTGACTGAGGACGGCGTGCCCCTGCTGCCCAGCCCGGCCTTTGAGGCCAGCTATGACGGCGCCAACTTCGTTTTCATCACCTACGGCGACGGCCACGGCTGTGGCCTGAGCGTGACCGGCGCCTCCGGCCACGCACGGAACGGCTGGGGCCACGAGCGCATCCTGGCCCACTACTTCCCCGGCACTGAGCTGCTGGCCTGGGAATAAACTACTGTCCATTTACAATATCACGGTAGCCAGATGCGCGCTTTTATGTTATTATCTATAGTGGAAAAGCAAAAAAAGGCGTGAGGCTCCATGGCTGAAAAAGCCGAAAAAAAACCAAAACCCAAAAAGAAACTGTTTGGCCTGTTTGGCGCCAAACGGCAGGAAGACGATGCGCCCGAAGCCGCCGAAGCGGTTCTGGACGCGGAAAACACGCAGGACGCCGGGCAGCCCGCTGGGGCTACCGTGCCCAAAGAAGACCCGACGCTCAATATCATGCCGGCAGGCGAGAGCGAACTGTATAAAATGTATTGCCGCATCAAAGGCGTGCCGCCCCTGCCGGACGACGCCGTTTTTGACGTAACACAGTTCCATATGCAGGGCCTTGCGCCCAACGAGGAAACCCGCGAGATTCTGAAAAAGCTGGACCGCCAGGCTGAAACGATGATGCGCAAATGGCTGGACGCCGACGCCGAGCCGGTGGACGCCGAGGTGGTGCTGTCCATCAGCCACGACAAGATGCGCGCCTACCTGTTCATCTTTCCGCCCATGTTTGGCGCCGACGACGTGACGGAGGAACAGCTGCGGGCCACACTGGCTGAAAAGGGCGTTGAGCACGGCCTGGACGAGGAGATACTGGCCGCGGCTGCCAAACACACCATGCTGCTGATGCTGGTGGCCACCGGCACCCCGGTGCAGGACGGCCTGGACGGCAGCATTGTGGACCACTATAACCGCGACAATGACATCCACCTGACCGTGAAATGGGACAACACCATCGACTACCGCGACCTGGGCTGGCTGCAGGTGGCCCGTGAGAATGACACCATCTGCACCATCATCCCCCCCACCGACGCCGTGAGCGGCACCACCGTTTTTGGCAAAGAGGTGAAGGGCAAGAATGGCCGCAAGGCCACTGTGCCCAAGGGCACCAATACCGCGCTGAACGAAGAGGGCAACCTCCTGCTGTCCAAAATAGACGGGGTGGTCACCTTCCAGGCCGACCGCTTCAGGGTAGACCCCATGCTCATTATAGAGGGCAACGTGGACATTGCCGTGGGCAACCTGGACGTGATGGGCGACGTGCTGATAAAGGGCGACGTGCAGGAGGGCTTTACCGTAACCGCCAGCGGCAACGTAACGGTGAACGGCGGCGTGGAGGGCGCGCACATCCAGGCCGGCGGCAATGTGCAGATAGGCCTTGGCATGAACGGCAACACCTTCGGCACCATCAAGGCCGGGCACGACGTGTTCAGCAAGTTTTTCGAGAACACCAACGTGTGGGCCGGCGGCTCCATCACCTGCGACACCATCATCAACTCGGTCATCGCCAGCGAGGGCGAGGTGCTGGTGCGCACCGGCCGCGGCACCATCATCGGCGGGCAGATCACCGCGCTCTTGCGGGTGGCGGCCATCAGCATTGGCAACCCGTCCAACCGCGCCATGGAGATCACCCTGGGCAACACCGCCGCCTGGCTGCAGGAGAAAAAGGAGACCGAGGACGCCCGTGCCGCCGTGCTGCGGGAGATAGACGAGCTGGAAAAAAGCATTCGCTTTCTGCAGCGGCAGATAGACACCCCCCAGAAAAAGGAACAGCTGGATAAAATGACCCTGCAACTGCGGATGAACCGCCTGAAATTGGGCAAGCTGGACACCACCTACGGCACCATACTGGCCCGCGAGGCCGACATTGTGAAATGCCGCCTGCAGGCCGAGGTGGTGTACCCGCCCCTGCAGGTAACCATGGGCAACGCCCTGAAAATGATACGCAAAAACCACTACAATGTGCTGATGTACCACAAGGACGGCGAGATACACGTGGCCAATGTGTAGCGGCAAATTGCCCGCCAACCCCAAGAAGGCACACCGGGAAAACCGGCGTGCCTTTTGTTTTGTATGTGGGCAGGGGCCCCCGCTTTGGGGCTTGATACCATTTAACTGACTTACACTCAAATTTGCGGTCCCCTCTTCCCCTTTTTGCTTTATTGTGGTAATATAGTGAATTGGAGCGACCCAATCTACAAAACACAGCTCCTCAGGAGGAACTAACATGAAAAAGAGACTGCTTACTTTTGCGCTGGCCCTGGTAACCGGCATTGCGCTGGTGGCCTGCGGCAGCCCCGCATCGTCGTCTGCCCCGTCTGCCCCCAGCACCGCCGGCTCATCCGCGTCCGCGCTGGACACCAGCGCGGAAGATTCGGTGCCCCTGGGCGACTCTTCCACCAGCGACGCCAGCATTCCCGGCGACGACAACGACAGCGACGCCGCCTATGTAACCGGCAAGGGCACCATGGTCATTGGCTACACCGTTTACGAGCCCATGAACTACACGGACGCCGAGGGCAACTTCACCGGCTTTGACACCGAACTGGCCGAGGCCGTATGCGCCGAACTGGGCGTGACCCCCGAGTTTGTGGAGATCAACTGGGACACCAAAGAGGTGGAACTGGCCGCCAAGAGCATCGATTGCATCTGGAACGGCCTCACCATCACCCCCGAGCGCCAGGAAACCATGGAGATCACCGAGCCCTATGTGGAAAACGCCCAGGTGGTGGTGATGAAGACCGACGCCGAGTATACCGACACCGCTTCCCTGATTGGCAAAACCGTGTGCGCCGAGGCCGGCAGCGCCGGTGAGGAGAGCATCCAGAACAATGAAGACCTGCAGCAGGCCGAGTATGTGGCCAAAGACGTGCAGACCGCCTGCCTGATGGAAGTGGCCGCCGGCACCGCCGACGCCGCTGTGCTGGACCTGACGCTGGCCAGCGCAATGATTGGTGAGGGCACCGACTACGCGAACCTGGAAATCAAGGACAAGCTGGATGTGGAATTCTACGGCGTGGCCTTCCGCAAAGGCTCTGACCTGGCCGCCGCGGTGAATGCGGCTTTCGCCACGCTGGCCGATGAAGGCGTTATGGAAGCCCTGGCCGCCAAATACGCATTGACCCTGGCGGAATAGCCGCTGCATCCCAATAACCAAGCACACCCTGCGCCCGGGGCGGGTCTCCCCGCCCCGGGCCATTATTTTAAAATACCCTTGGCATGAGGACGGCGCATGAACGATTTTTCGGTCATTATCGGGCGGCTGCTGGAGAGCTTTTGGCTCAACTGCGAGCTGTTTTTTCTCACGCTGCTGTTTGCCCTGCCACTGGGGCTGGTCATCTCCTTTGGCTCCATGAGCCGTTTCAAGCCCCTGGCGGCCTTCACCAAAACGCTGGTGTGGATCGTGCGCGGCACGCCGCTGATGCTGCAGGTCATCATCATTTTTTTTGCGCCCGGCCTGTTGGGCTGGGGCACACCCTGGGGCACCGGAGCCGACGGCCGCTTCGCCGCGGCGCTGGTGGCCTTTGTCATCAACTACGCCTGCTACTTTTCCGAGATCTACCGCAGCGGCATCCAGGGCATCCCGCGCGGGCAAACGGAGGCCGGCCAGGTGCTGGGCATGACGCGCACCCAAATCTTCTTCCGCATCACGCTCATGCAGGTTATCAAGCGCATCCTGCCGCCCATGGCCAACGAGATCATCACCCTGGTGAAGGACACCTCGCTGGCGCGCATCATTTCCAACAAAGAAATCATCATGATGGCGCAGGAATACACCGCCAAGGGGCTTATCTGGCCGCTGTTCTCCACCGCGGTGTTCTTCCTGGCTTTTGTGGGTATATTAACATTGCTATTCAACTGGCTGGAGAAAAAGCTGGATTACTTTAAAGCCTGACTTTTCATAACAACGCATCACACGGCAGGGGGCACCATGGCCATTCTGGAAGTGGAACACATCTTCAAGCGCTTCGGGGACACCGAGGTGCTGAAGGGCATCACCTTTTCGCTGGAGCAGGGGCAGGCGCTGGCCATCATCGGGTCGTCCGGCTCAGGTAAAACCACGCTGCTGCGCTGCCTGAACTTTCTGGAGAAACCGGACGCCGGCATCATACGGGTGGGCGGCAACGTACTGCTGGACACCAGCGACCCCACCACCCAGCAGGAGGCGCAGATACGCAAAAAGCGCCTGCATTTCGGGCTGGTGTTCCAGTCCTTCAACCTGTTTCCCCAATACACGGTGCTGAAGAACATCACGCTGGCCAGCGAGCTGCTGGCCAAGGAGCAGGCCGACCGCAAGGCCGGCGCCGGCAAGGCGGCGCTGCAGCAGATAGAGGCCGAGGCCTACACCCTGTTGGAGCAGATGGGCCTGACCGAAAAGGCCCGTTCCTACCCGCACCAGCTCTCGGGCGGGCAGCAGCAGCGGGTGGCCATTGCCCGCGCGCTTGCGCTGCACCCCAGCATCCTCTGCTTTGACGAGCCCACCAGCGCGCTGGACCCCGAGCTGACCGGCGAGGTGCTGCGGGTCATCCGCAGCCTGGCCGCCAAAAAAACCACCATGGTCATTGTGACCCACGAGATGGCTTTTGCCCGCGATGTGGCCGACCACGTCATCTTCATGGACGACGGCGTCATCGTGGAGGCCGGCCGCCCCGAGGATGTGATCTCCAACCCGCGCGAGGAGCGCACCCGCCAGTTCCTGCAGCGGTTCTCCAAAGAGGCTGCCGGCGGGCAGGGCGGCTGGGACGGCGGGGATTTTTGACAGGCGCAACGCCAAAGCCCAGATTCTTACTTGCCCCAAAACATGATATACGCTATAATAAGCACATACCATTGCAGGAGGGCGAAAGCATGGCACTTACGCAGGAAGACTTGCAGGCCATCGGCGCGTTGATGGCTGCAAAACTGGAACCACTACAGACGGACATTGCCGCACTGAAGCAAGGCCAGTCGGCTATGCAGAAAGATATCACCCATATCAAGAGGCAAGTGGATGTTGTCTACGATTGGGTGGATGGCATCGACTTACGCGTAAAAACACTGGAACGGGGATAATATAAACTCATAAAGCAACTGCCCCACCCCAGCCTTTTGGCTTGGGTGGTTTTTACTCTCAATAAATAACACCTGCACCTTTTTCGTGGCAAGGGCAGGTGTTCTCATTATTTAACTCAGTTTGGGCTGCCAGCTCAGTCCTCGGCCGAGGCGGCGCCCGCCAGCTCGCCCTTGCTGGCGGCTTTCAGGTAGGCGTTGATGAAGCCGTCCAGCTCGCCGTCCATCACCGCGCCCACGTTGCCGTTTTCAAAGCTGGTGCGGTGGTCCTTCACCAGGGTGTAGGGCATAAACACATAGCTGCGTATCTGGCTGCCCCAGGCAATCTCCTTCTGCACACCCTTGATGTCGTCAATCTTGTCCAGATGCTCCCGCTCTTTGATCTGCACCAGCTTGGAGACCAGCATCTTCATGGCGGTCTCGCGGTTTTGCACCTGGCTGCGCTCGGCCTGGCTGGCCACCACAATGCCGGTGGGCAGGTGGGTGAGGCGCACGGCGCTGGAGGTCTTGTTCACGTGCTGGCCGCCGGCGCCCGACGCGCGGTAAACGTCCATCTTGATGTCGTCCGGCCGGATGTCGATGCTCTTGTCGGCCTCGATCTCGGGCATCACCTCAATGGAGGCGAAGCTGGTGTGGCGGCGGCCGGAGGAGTCGAACGGGGAGATGCGCACCAGGCGGTGCACACCGTTCTCGCTCTTTAAAAAGCCGTAGGCGTTGGGGCCCTCCACCAGCAGCGTGGCGCTTTTGATGCCGGCCTCCTCGCCGTCCAGAAAGTCCAGCACGGTGGTTTTGAAGCCATGGTTAGCCGCGTACTTCTGGTACATGCGCAGCAGCATCTCCACCCAGTCCTGCGCCTCGGTGCCGCCGGCGCCGGCGTGGAAGGTGAGGATGGCGTTGTTCCTGTCGTACTCGCCGGTCAGCAGGGTCACCAGCCGCAGCTGCTCGGTCTGTGCTTCCAGTTGTTCCACCGTCTGCTCGGCTTCGGCGGCGGCATCCCCATCGCCCTCGGCCCACAGCTCCAGCCAGGTCTCGGCGTCGGCCAAAAGGCCCTGCAGCTTCTGGTAGTTTTCCAGCTGCGCGCGAATGCCGCTCATCTCGCTAAACACCACGGCCGAAGCCGCCGGGTCATCATAAAACTCCGGCATGGCGGACTTGGTCTCCAGCTCCTTCAGCCGGCGGGCTTTCGCCTCTATACCCAGCGCGTCGGCCAGGTCCTTCACCTCGGGGGCCAGCTCGGCCACCCGGCGTTTCACATCGTCCAATAACAGCATATATCCTCCCGCCCGCCAAAAAGTATACATGGCCGGCGGGCCGCTGTACCATTATACTATTATTGATTTGGAATGTGCAACATTTGCGTGCCGGCGGCGCAAGCGCAAGCGCAAGCGCAAGCGCAAACGCAGGCGCAAGCGCTTGCGCAGGCCCAAAAGTGAAATGTTTTGCATTTTGCCCCTGGATGGGCTACAATAAAAGTTGAATTTATTGTTTTGCGCATGTATGAAGGAGGCGCTTCATGAGCTTGCCCCAAGGCCCCTGCCCGGTTTGCGACAAAGACTTCAAAGACGGGGACGATATTGTTATCTGCCCCAGCTGCGGCGCACCCTACCACCGCGCCTGCTACCAGCAGGTGGGCCAGTGCGTGTTTACCGCCCGCCACGCCAGCGGCTTTGAATACAAAAGCCCCAAGGCCCCGCCCAGCCCGGAAGCCGAAACCCCCAGTGGTACCGGTTATGACACTGCCGCCGCCAATGACGACACCGTTAAAGGCACGCTATGCCCCCAGTGCGGCACCATCAACGACGCCAGCAACATTTTTTGCACCCGCTGCGGCACCCCGCTGCACACCGCCGCCAGCCCGCCCCCGGGCGGCTTTGGCGGCCAGATGTTCGGCGGCACGGGCGGCGCCTACGTCCCGCCGCTGGACTTAAGCGGCGAGATTGACGGCATTGCCAAAAAAGACTGGGCGCAGTTCATTGGCAGCTCGGCGCCCGTCTACCTGCCGCGCATGGCGCAAATGCAGGCCCGCAAGGGCAAGGTCAGCCTGATGCTGAGCGTTTTTTTCGTTAGCCCCTGTTACTTTGCCTACCGCAAAATGTGGGGCTGGGCGGCGCTGGCGCTGGCCTGCCTGCTGGTGCTGCAGGCCCCCACCATGCTGCTGCTGCTGGCCGAGGGCGGGCTCACGGTGCTGCCGCTGTCGCTGGAGGCGCTGAACAACCTGAGCGTCGCCGCCTCCTACGTGCAGCTGGCCATGCAGCTGGTGTTTGCGCTGTTCGCGCTGTTCCTCTACCAAAAGCATGGCGGCAAAAAGATACGCCAGCTGCGGCAGAACCACCCCGAGGAAGAAGTCTATCAGGCGTCCCTGGCCAAAAAAGGGGGCGTCAGCATCATTGGGGTGGTGGTGGTCATCGCCATAATTATCGCTGCCTCCTACATCTTTTCGGCGCTTTTCCTGGACGAGCTGATGGTCGCCCTTTCCGCAACCCTGGGCTATTAATGGATTTTCCTTGACATTTTTAATCATAACTTGATATAATGAACTGCTGCCCTTTTGCAGGCGCTGCCTGCGAAGGGCCTATCCTTGCCCCGAAAGGGGCCATAAGTCCAAAAGGAGGTGCAACACCATGCCAATGTACGAAACCATGCTGATAACCAGCGCCAAGCTTGACGAGGAAGCCGCCGTGGCGGTTGTTGACAAGTTCAAGAGCCTGATTGAAGCGAACGGAACCATCGACACCGTGGAGGACTGGGGCAAACGCCGCCTGGCCTACCCCATCAACAAAGAGGAGGACGGCATCTATACGCTGATCCACTTCACCAGCGGCCCCGATTTCCCGGCCGAGCTCGACCGTGTTTACAAGATCACCGACGGCGTACTGCGCAGTATGATCATTGTGAAAGATGAAGTGATGGAGAAAGCGCGCCTGGATGCCGCTGCCAAGGCAGAGGCCGCCAAAGCCGAAGCCGCCAAGGCAGAGGCCGCCCGCGCTGCCGCCCGCGCTGCCGCCCGCGCCGCTGCCGAAAAGGAAGCCGCCGAGAAGGCCGCCCAGGCCGCTGCCGCAGCCGAGGCGCCCGCTGCTGAAGCCGCTGCCGAGCCTGCTGCCGCTACTGCGGAAGCCCCGGCCGAGGCCCTCGCGGAACAGGAGGCGGCGGCCGACACGACGGAGGCCTGATATGCTGAATGTGATTGCCCTGATGGGCCGTTTGGTGGCCGACCCCGAGCTGCGTAAAACCAACAGCGGGATAAGCACCACCACCTTCACCCTTGCGGTGGAGCGCAGCTACGCCAAAGCCGGTACCGAACGCCAAACCGATTTTATCGACGTGGTGGCCTGGCGCAATTCCGCCGAGTTTGCCTGCAAGTATTTCCGCAAGGGCCAGCTGGTGGCGGTAAATGGCAGCCTGCAAACGCGCAGCTACGAAGATAAGAACGGCAACAAGCGCAAGGCCTACGAAGTGCTGGCCGACAACCTGCATTTTGCCGACTCCAAGAATTCCCAGGGGGGTGGCGGCGGTATGCCGGCATCGGCCCCCGCGCCCCGTGCCCTGCCGCAGGACCAGCCGTCCTACGCCTCGGGCGCACCCGACGACTTTGCTGAGATAGACGACAGCGAGGATCTGCCATTCTAAAAGAAACCCCTAAAGGAGGTTGGCCATATTGGCTTACGAAAGACATGAGGGCGGCCGTGGCGGCCGCGGTGGCCGTGGCCGGCGCAAGGTTTGCAGCTTTTGCGTAGACCGCGTGCCCTACATTGATTATAAAGACCTGCCCCGCCTGCGCAAGTACATGAGCGAACGCGCCAAGATCATCCCCCGCCGGGTAACCGGCACCTGTGCGCACCATCAGCGTGCGCTCACCATCGCCATCAAGCGCGCCCGCCACGTAGCGCTCATCCCCTACGTTAGCGACTGATTGTAAACATTATGTATCGCCACCGGCATGTCAAACGGCATGCCGGTTTTTGTTGCCCACCCTTCCTGACGGTGGTTAGGCATTTTTCACGTTTTGCTACACAGTTGTATACACACCCACGGCATGCCGCCCGCGCCCTATACCAGGCCCTGCGGCTATATCATTCAACTTAAGCTTGCAATTTGGCGTACAATTGTTTATAATGAGAGGCACCCTATTACACTGGATGCATGTCTTGTCTGACAAGTCTCTGGTAAAACACAGGAGGATTGCCATATGGATGCCAAGCAACGCCGCGCGGAACTGCTGAAGCTGCTCCAGATGGATATCAAGCCGATGAGCGCCAACAATATTGCCGAGCGCTTTGGCGTCAGCCGGCAGATCATTGTGGGCGACGTGGCCCTGCTGCGCGCCTCCGGGCACGACATTATGGCCACGCAGAGCGGCTATGTGCTGAACAAAACCGACGCCGAGGCCGATGACGCGGCCGACAGCTATATCATTGCCTGCCGGCACGACAAGGGCCTTTTGGAGGCCGAGCTCTACACCCTGGTGGACAACGGCGCCACCATTGTTACCGTGGCGGTGGATCACCCGCTGTTCGGCAACATCAGCCAGCCGCTGGATATCAGCAGCCGCTATGATGCCGACACCTTCATCAGCCGGGTGGCCGTTACCGGCGCGTCGCTGCTGTCCAGCCTGACGGACGGCGCCCACCTGCACACCATTCGCTGCGCCAACCCCGACGCCTACCGCCGCATCCTGTCCCGTCTGAAGGAGCTGGGCATTCTCTATATGAACTAAGCTGTATTTGCATATTTTTCACAAATTATATTTCTAATAAATATAAAAGATGCTTT
>JAAYCI010000002.1 GCA_012729855.1 Oscillospiraceae bacterium | reverse complement strand
TGATACACGCCGCCGTGGACGGGCGATACGCGGGCGCTATTTTGATAGCTGACCGGGAAAAGCCCCAGGCTGCCCAGGCAGTGCAGGCGCTGCGCGCCCTGGGCGTGCGCCGCATTGCCATGCTGACCGGCGACAGCGAGCCTGCCGCCCACCTGGTCGCCCGGCAGCTGGGCATTGACGAGGTGCACCACAGCCTGCTGCCCCAGGATAAAGTAGCGCTGGTGGACAGCATGCTGGCCGAAGGCGGCCGGGGCAAGCTGTGCTTTGTGGGCGACGGCATCAACGATGCGCCGGTGCTGGCGCGCGCCGATGTGGGCGTGGCCATGGGCGGGCTGGGCAGCGGCGCCGCCATCGAGGCGGCCGACATCGTGCTGATGGATGACAACCCGCTCAAGCTGCCGCTGGCCATGCGCATCGCCCGAAAGACCCTGCGCATCGCCCAACAAAACGCCGTTTTCGCTATTGGGGTGAAGGTGTTGGTGCTGACGCTGAGCGCCCTGGGCTATGCCAGCCTGTGGTCAGCCGTGTTTGCCGATGTGGGCGTGACGGCGCTGGCCGTGCTCAACGCGCTGCGCACGCTGCGAAAGACAACGCTGTAGCCAACCCCTTCTTGTGAAATGAGCCCTCACCCCTTATACTGTGTACGTTTACAGGCGGGTGAGGGCCTATTCATTGAAAGAGCAAAACGAGGAGCACCATGCAACCAATATTGGATATCCGGGGCTTTTCCAAGAGCTATGACGGCAAGGTGATGGCGGTTGAGAACCTGAGCCTGACCATCGAGCCGGGCGACATCTACGGCTTCATCGGCAAAAACGGCGCGGGCAAAACCACCACGCTGCGCGCAGCGGCGGGCATTTTGCGCTTTGACATCGGCGACATGCTGGTGGACGGCACCTCCATCAAGGCCGATCCCCTGGCCTGCAAGCGCAAGATTGCCTATATCCCGGACAACCCGGATTTGTACGAGTTTCTCACCGGCCGCCAGTACCTGGACTTTGTGGCCGATTTGTTTGAGATTGCGGGGGACGAGCGGGGGCAGCGCATCGAGCATTATGCCCGGGCGCTGGACCTGTCCGACCGCCTGCACGACCTGATTTCCTCCTACTCCCACGGCATGAAGCAGAAATTGGCCATGATTGGCGGCTTCATCCACCGGCCCGTGCTATTCCTGATGGATGAGCCCTTTGTGGGGCTGGACCCGGAGGCCGTGGTGCGGGTGCGGCAGATTATCCGCGATTTTTGCGCCCAGGGCAGCGCGGTGTTCTTCTCCACCCATGTGCTGGAGGTGGCCGAAAAGCTGTGCAACAAGGTAGCCGTCATCAAGGATGGCCGCCTGGTCGCCGCCGGCGCCACCGATCAGGTGCGCGGGCAGGCCAGCCTGGAGGAGTATTTCCTGGAGGCGATGCGGGATGCGTGAGCTGCGCCTGCTGCTGCGCCTGCAGCGGGTCAACGCCCTGCGGCGCAACGAAATACGCCACACGCGCGACCGCAGGCAGCGCCTCCGCCTGCTGTGGATGCTGGTGCTGTATGTGGTGCTGGCAGCCATGGGCCTTTTCTATGCCACGGCCATCAGCTGGGGCATTTACACGGCGGGCCTCGCCGCCATGCTGCCGGGCATGGCCATCACGCTGGCGGCCGCGGCCACGGTGATGGGCACGGTCATCCGTGCCCAGGGGCTGCTGTTTGACGCCCGCGGGTGGGAGCACCTGGCCCCCCTGCCCATCCACCACAGCACCGTGGTCTGGGCCCGGCTGCTGGATTTATACGGGTCGGCGCTGGGTTTTTGCCTGATGGTGATGCTGCCAGCCACGGTATTCTACAGCATGGCCGAGGGTCTGGCCGCCTTGCCCGTCTGGCTGGCCATCTGGCTGTTCACCCCGCTTATCCCCCTGGGGTTGGGCCTGGTTATCGCGGCGGGC